>CASBQE010000465.1 GCA_949127665.1 Synechococcales cyanobacterium PMM_0083 | reverse complement strand
TTTCTTAAGAATTTTTGGGTTGACAGGCAGCATTCCATTCTTTGAGAGCAGCCCTGTCGCATATTACTGATCTTGAGGACAAGGCGGGTCTTTTAAGGTGGGCTGATAGAAGCGTTTTTAGATAGCCACCTGTTGCGTTTCAGTGTCCAATTGGGATGAGGAGTGGAGAGCAATCGCAGTTCTTGAGCGATCGAAACCGATCTCGTGTCATTGCGAGATAATGTCGGTTGGATGGGCGATCGTCCTCTGGGTAATATTTGAGGCTGTACCGACTGCAATTATTTTTCACTAGCCAGTCTTAGGACTTCGGCATAGAGTGCCTGATCAACCCAAAAGCCGTTTGCAATTAAGCCATCTAATGCCGGACGTACTTCAGAAATTAAGCCTCGTTGTTTAGCAGTCAGCAAGATGCCAAGCAGTCCTATGACTTTCAGTCCAAGTTGAACAGCGACCTCCCGACCGCGACGCTCGTCGATCAGCAAACGAACGGCACCGAGTTCAAGTGCCAGAACGATTGCCTCTGCTTCTCCAATGTCTAAATTGCTTTGAACGGTTTGCAGTAGTGTTAAGTTTGTCACTGCCTGAGTCTGAATCCAATCCAGCGTTTGAATTGCCAGTGTCGCTGGATTGGTGTCACCCGCGTTGAGTAGTTCTTGAGCAACAGCAGGTGGAATCATAACTGTACTGTAAAGCTGCCGCACCAAATCCAGTTGCCCGATCGCGGCAAGGTTACTGAGTGGTGAGGTATCACTGACAATAATCATTGCCAGTTGTTTGCTTCTAAGCTTTTCACATCGTCTTGCAGTTCAGCGATACCGTAGTGGAGCGAGATTTTGCGATCGGCAAGCAAGCGTTGAAAGGCAAGCTGATTCAGACCCGCAAAGCGGCTTGCCTGTCCTAGAGTAAAGCGCTCTTGCTGAAAGAACAGAACGGCAATTTCCTGCTGTAGTTCTGCTTCAGACATCTGAAGCGATTGCAAAACTTCATCTGAAATAACGACGCTCATGGCATGATCGCACCGTAACATTAAAATTAGGATAACCGATCGCAGCCCCAGGATATAACTACAGACAAAGTAGGTTTCTAAGATGGGCTGAAGAAAAAGACTAGTTTTACCTCCCAGCTTTTGTCTTGGCGCACGAGGTCAATCTGGCGGATGAATTCGCGAAAGTAGAAGCGGCGTTCGGTTTCGGAGAGGTCGAGCCAAAATTGGGGAATAGAAACGGTCTGTACCGTTGCCTTTAAGTCTACAGGCGGCAATTGGGATAGCTGATTTTCCAGTTCCGCCATTTCCGATCGCACTTTATAAGCCCTCAGATCCGCCGTCTCTTGATCCAACACGCCAGTTTTAACTAGGGGCGCAAGCTGATCAAGTAATGCTTGCTTCGCCGCGATCGCACCACCAATGCCTTGCTTGATGCGGGTCATATCGGGCAACTCTACACCCGCGATCGCCTTGGGCAAATCCTCACAAATTCTCAGAATCGTCGTTTGCAGCACGGCATCATAGTCAACTGCTTTGCACTTCGGCTTTTGGGCGCATTGAGTTGGGCGCAGGTAGAGATATTCTCGATCTTTGCGGTGAGTGGTGACATGAGCGATCGTCATTGATGACTGACACTCGCTGCAAAACACCAGTCCCGCCAGCGATCTCGGCGCACTAGCAGAGCGACGAGGGAGACGGCGATTGCGACGGAGCAGGCGATCGATTTGAGCGGCTTCATCTCGCGATAGAATTGGATCGTGGGTATTGCGAATCTGATTGCCATCTTGATATTCCAGGTCGCCGCGATAAACTGGATTCGCGAGCCACCGTTGCCCCGTAGAAACAGAGATCCGCTTGCTGTAGCGTTTTGCCAAATAGCGCACTGCACCACGCACTGTGCCGTAGAGCAAAAACTGGTCAAAAAAATCTTTGATCACTGGAGCCGTACTGCGATCGATGACATAGCTACTTTTACCCCGTCGGTAGCCATAGGGCGCTTTACCGGGCGGCGGCAACGCTTTCACCCGATTACGAGCGTGTCCCTGGCGAATCCGGCGGCTACGCTGCGCCATTTGCATCTCTTGCAGCCGCTGAAGCATCTCTGCCTGTACATTTTCAGACTGTGGGATGGTCTCTAATATGCCTTTAGTGGTATCGGGTAACTGATCCAGGCAGACCAGCCCAACTTTGAGGGATTCTAACTGGGCTAGGCGATCGCCCACTGCTTGCACCGACTCTCCTAAATCTTCCAACTGCCGCACCAACACGCCGTCCGTCGGGATAGTCTGGCAATCTTCCATCAACTGCTGCCACTGCGATCGCGGCTGCCCCAACGGCTGCTTAACAAGCTTCTTGCCGCTTACTTCAATCGCCAGATCCTGATAAACCTGATCGATTTCCCAGCCCCAAGTGGTGGGATCAGGCACCGATTCCAGCAGCGGATCAGTGTAGATATAGGCAACAATCCGCATCACTTCGCCTAATGAAACAACCAACAGGTCACTGTATATTTACAGCCCCGCAAAACGGGTAATGTTTGGTAGGGATGGGTGTAGCAAGCGGGAAAGACTACAATGCTGCCGATGCTAGGCTTGATTTTAATGCTTTGGCGATCGAAGAGCAGTTCGCCGCCTTCAAACTCCTCATTCAAAAAGCCAACGATGCTAACATCCCTTGCAGGTAAACCTTTTGCCAGTTCTTCATAGCGGTTGGAGAGTAGCAATCCATCGGAGTGGCGCTTGTGGCTTTGCCCCGGACGATAGCGATCGATGGAATACATTTCCGCATGGCTAAAAGGCACATCATAACGTTTGGTAAGTAAATCGCGAATCCCTTGCAGCTTGCTCAACAAAAGCTGATTGGTCGATTTTATTAAAGGATCGCGGTTATCCAGCGGCAAAACTTCCCCGCTGCGGCGTTCTCCGCTCAGGCTGGCTCCGGGTGGCGGTGATTTAAACTCATAGCACTCCGAAATTTGCACCACGTGAGAACACAGGGAGGGTTCGAGCAATTTCTCAACTAATAATATATCTGTGCCTAAATCTTTGAAGGGAAGTCCCATTTGCCGCTAGCTATCCGTGTATGTTGGATCTTAACGCTGAATGGGAATGGATGTCCCAAACTGAAACCATCCCTCTACAATTGCTCTATGCAACGATCGCCTTCTCTCAAATCGCCTCCATCGTTTCCGCAACTGCTTGATCGCGTCGCTATTAGTCTCTTAGTGCTGCTGCTACTGCTGATTGGGCTGATGCTGTGGGGGGGCGATCGCACGGCTCCCCGTGTGCGCGACTTTACCTGGCAAAATAAGCAAATTGGGGCAGACGATACCGCTTTTGTGGTGGGGTTTAGTCGTCCGATGGATCATGTCAGTGTTGAAAAGAATTTAAAGATTGAGCCGCCTCTACCTGGAAAGGTGAGTTGGGCAGGGCGACGCATGGCATATACGCTAACGCTGCCAGCCGCCTATGGCAATGAGTATCAGGTGCGGCTAGAAAACGCTCAAGATTACTTCACTCAAAGGGGCACTCAACGCGCCCCCATTCAGCCATTTCAGGCATCCTTTCGCACCCGCGATCGCGCCTTCGCCTACATTGGCACCCAAGGCGACGAAACCGGACGGTTAGTGCTGGAGAACCTATCGACCCAACAGCATTCAATCCTTACGTCTGCTGATTTTGTGGTCAATCAGTTCAAACCCTATCCCTTGGGCGATCGCATTTTGGTTGCAGCCACTCCCCGTTCTGCCCAAGCTCAAGGCGTACTGGAACAAAAGCTCTATCGCGTTGCCACCGGAATTTCAGTGGAATCGCCGCCTGCTCAATTGGATGCTCAAGTTGATGGCAAGCCGATTACTGCCTTTCCCGTTGCGACGGCAGGTACAACTGAGTTGGTGCTAGACAGCATTGCCTACCAAAACCTTAAATTTGACCTGTCTGCCGATGGCAAAGTGATTGTGGTGCAGCGCGTCAGTCGCACTGATCCAGCCGATTTTGGACCCTGGATTTTGCGCGATGACAAGCCGCCCGAAGCGTTGCGCGGTCAACCCGGCGGCGATTTTTTGATCACGCCCGACAGCGACTCTCTGGCGATCGCCCAAGGTCAAGGACTCGCCATCCTGCCGCTGCAACCGGATGCTATTCCCCTCAATTTTTTGCCCAAGTTTGGCATGGTTCTGGCGTTTTCCAGGGATGGCTCCCTCGCCGCAATGGTGAAATTTAATACTGATCAAACGCGATCGCTTTTCTTAGTAACCAATCAAGGAGTGCAAAAAGAACTGTTGCGAACCACTGGCTCGATCTTTGCTGCCCAGTTTGACCCTGCGAAACAGGTACTTTACAGCTTGTTATCCGAACTGATTCCAGGGGAAACCTATCAAGAGAAACCCTACTTAGCGGCGATCGAGCTGAAAACCAACAAACTAACCCCTTTAGTAGACCTGCCCAATCAGCGAGAGATTCAATTTAGCCTTGCACCCGATGGACTGGCAATTCTTTACGACCAAGCTACAGAACTCGCTCAACCGGATGCAGCCTCCAGTCTCAACCCAGCAAGTAGGGCGATCGCCCACAGCCTCTGGCTCCTGCCCATAAACACCCCATCCACAACCAAACTCAAACCAGAACCACTTCCCTTCGCTGGCATCCAGCCTCGATGGTTGCCATAAATAGCCGTTAGCCATCTGCCTCTCGTCATTCGTCATTCGCCCTTCGTCATTCCCCAATTCTTTCCCCATGCATCCCCAGGAGATTCTAGAGCGCTATCGTCAAGGAGAACGCGATTTTTCCCACAGAGATTTCAGTGGCGCAAACCTGAGCGGCTTTAATCTGCGTGGCGCAAACCTGACTGGGACAAACCTGACTGAGGCAAACCTAAGTTGGGCATTTCTAAACCAAGCCACTCTCACCGAAGCCTGCTTGCGACGAGCCGATCTTCGCAGTGCCTCGCTAAATGGGGCAACCCTGAATCAGGCAATCCTCAGTGGCGCAAATCTGAGCAAAATTGACCTGCGCCTCGCTAACCTGCAAAACGCAGACTTGAACTGGGCGGTGATGCAAGAAGCGGATCTCGCTAGCGCTAACCTAACTTCTGCAAAATTGGATCAGGTCAATCTAGATCGGGCAAAGCTGAATAGTGCAAACTTGGCTGGGGCAGAACTGATGGAAGCGACCCTACGCCGCGCCAATTTATCGAATGCCAATCTCGATCGCGCCAATCTGCGAGAAGCCCACTTAGAAGAGGCGAATTTGCGGGAAGCCAGCTTGAAAGGTGCCAATTTGACCGAGGCGAATTTGAGTGGAGCCTATCTCCGGCAGGCAAACCTCAGCGAAGCCGACCTGCACCGCGTTGTGTTGGCGGGTGCCGATTTAAGCGAAGCCATTCTCACTAGCGCCGACCTTAGCCGTGCGAACTTGGCGGGTTCCTACTTACTCAAAGCGAGCTTGCAGGGCGCTCATTTACTCCGGGCAAATCTGCAAGATGCCTACTTGCTCCGCACTAATTTGAGTGAAGCCAATTTGCGGGGAGCCGATTTGCAACGAGCGGATCTTAGCGGTGCCTACTTAAGTAACACCAGTCTCAGCGAAGCGGATTTGACGGACGCTTACTTGCTAGAAAGTCATCTGATCCACACCACGTTCGATGGAGCAATTTTGACGGGATGCTGCATTTATAACTGGCACCCGGAATCAGTGGATTTTTCTAAGGTGCAGTGTCGTTACCTCTACACTCAGTTCAACCATACGGAGAAGAAGCCAACCGATCGCGTACCTGAAGGGCGCGACTTTGAACCGGGCGAAATGGGCACCTATTACCAAGATGACCATACGGGGGTGGATTTATATTTTACTGAGTCTGTGAATTGGGAAGTGCTGGCATTTACTCTGGTACAGGTTGCTGCTGAAGAACCAGGGCTAACTTTACAGATTAAATCCTACGAACCCGTAGAAGATAATTTTTGGGTTAAGCTATCTGCCAATCGCACGGTAAATTCTAAAGTGCTTGCAAGGCGGGTGTTTCAGCTTTATCCAGAGGTGCAACAGCGGTTAGCGGCACATCGAGACAAAATTTTGAGCCTGTTAGGAATTGGTGCTGCGGAAACTGGAGAAGCATCCAATCCTGTAAAAGCTGAGCGATCGCCCCAAGCCCCAAGCGATCGTCGTGCCCATCTTTATCAGGAGGTGGTTCGTCAGATCCAGTATATTTTGGTCACCCAAACGCCTGATCAATTGGTCGATAGTGTTCAACGCTTGCTAGATTATCTGCACCGTGAAGGCGTTGCTACCCAAGAGATTCAGCGCAAGGTGATTAGCCAAGCAGTCGCCCAACGTGCCAAACGAGATGAAGCCTTTCGAGAGAATTTAGTGAAATGGAGTGCCCAATCTCCCAACGCTGTCCGTTCATCTCCCGTTGGGCAAGCACTGCGAGTGGCGATCGCCCTTTTTAGCAGTCCTCAATCCCCCAACACTTAGATGCAAACGCATTGAAACTTAGGGCACAATTCCCTCGCTCCCAGCGTCTTGCTCCAAAGATTGACTGAACTTTGCAGGGCAGAACGGTCTGCCCTGTTTCTTGCTTGCACGAAATCGCCAAAACAAGTCCTTTCTAGTTTCCTAATGTTGAACTTTTAGAATGCTAAAATTAGGAACAATTAATGCCTGCAGTGGAATTAATCTGTCAACTTGACGGGATGTGGCGCAGCTTGGTAGCGCACTTCGTTCGGGACGAAGGGGCCGTGGGTTCGAATCCCGCCATCCCGATTTTATAAGAATCAATCCTGGTAGGGGCTTCTGGTAGTTCCGATATCCTCAAAGTCTGATGCTTTTTTGAATATTTTTAGGGTTTTCCTCTCCAAGTATCTACCTTTACTCTTCTCCCTCTTCTTCATCGTCCAAGCTATGAATTTCTGGTTCTAAAAAATCATCTAAGTCTTCTGAACTCTTGCTATCCTGAAATTCACCAGCTTCATAAGGCTTTAACCTACCACTACTTTCTAGCCAGCCCAGAAGAGTTTCCTGTGCTACTTTCGGAGCAATTTTCATTGCTTGGTTCCGGGGTTCTTCGCTGAGAGAAGGATTGTGACATGTGATCATGAATTTTATCTTTTATTGTGTAGAGTAAAAACGCCGAAATAGTTAAGTTTTGTGGAAGCGCTGACTGATTTAGCTGGTTTAGAAAATAAAAACAGCCGCATCAATGAAGAAAAAACTTAGTTTTGGCTATTAAACTGTTGCGATTAACTAGAAAAAGCTTTAACTCTAAACTCAGCAGAATAACATCGTCAAATCTGACTAAGAATTTTGGCTAAGAATGCAGCTAGACCTAAAAAAAACAAGCAAGCAATACTAGGTGAAGTATGGATGAGAACTACCTATGGGTACAGGCTTGAACTTCGGTAGAGTGAGCTATTCGCAGCGATCGCTCTAGTATAATTATGTCAAAATTGTGGGTTTTTCCTACGTCTTAGTTGAGATTATCGCCACCTTCTCACAAAATTCCTACCACTACCTCGTACTATTATCATAGTCTATTTGAAAAAGCCGGATTGCCAATTGCCAAGGTATGTTACTGCTCACTCCAAACCCATATTTTATATAAGTTGCCGTTGGCAAATAAAATGAATAGGTCTTACTTAATCATTCGGTTCAGGTAAGGGCATCTACAAAAAGCCCCCTTACCTGATACAAAATTAAATCAATAAATTACCAAGTGAATGCTTTTAAGCTTCGAGGTTGGAAGGGGTTAGAGTAGAACGTCCTCCTAAAGACAACATGACTCGTGAAATGCCAGTAGATAGGATGCTGACTCCTACTAGAGTGCCAATCACCCAAGGTGCATTTAAAGGCCACTGCGCCCAAATCATGCCACCTAGAACGAGCGTGATGATGCCATTACCTAAAAGATATAACCAGTTTTTTTGAGGACGTACTTTAAACGCCATGATTAGTTCAAACACGCCCTCAGTCAGCAAAAAAGTACCGAGTAGCAGTGTCAACGACAAAACTCCTGTTCTTGGGGTGACTAACAACATCACTCCTGTGCCTATATAAAGAACACCTAGCAAAATTTGCCAGATAAATCCTTGGCTAGAACGATTTTGAAAACCGTAAGCTATTTTGGCTCCACCTGCGGTAATCAAAAATAGGGCTATCCATGTTTCTGCAAAAATGGTGGAAAGACCAGGGAGGGCGATCGCAATTACACCCAATATAATCAGCAGAATGCCAATGCCAAGAGAACTGCTACCAGTCTGAGAATCTGGTTTTTGTGGGCTTGGAGAAACGTCAGTAGTCACAGTGATTTGTCCCATTTACTAATCTTTTCACAAGCCTATAAAAGCCTTCGACAACGCGAAAGCACCTGAAGATAGATTTCAAAAATATTGATGAATAAAGGTAAATTTTCTAACCTTAGAAGTAGCTTGTACACAAATAAAAAATAGAATTCAAACAAAAATCTCGCTTGGTCTAAACATAGATAAAGCGAGATACAGCACAGCTTTTTCAATCGATTACCTAAGCAGCCAGATGGCGAGAAACGCGAATCAGCGGTTACCACCAGATTCGATTGCCATTTTTATCCATTCGGGCTAGCCGAATCATGTCAGAGATTTTTTCAGCATCTTTAACATGGTGTAGCGCTGCTTGAGTGCCGTCTGGCATATTGAAAACAAAGTACGTCGGCACAACAATATGATCACCTGTAATATCAGGTGCATCTACAGCAACTTGCTTCGCTTTTTCTTCGAGTGTTTTTGAATTGTCAATGCGATCGCCTGGATTGACAGTTAGGGGTGCAGTAGCCCTTTGAATCTCCTCTTTTTGAGCATGTTTTTGATCAGGATAAACTTCTTCTGGAGTTAAAGGTTGCTGAATTTCCTTAAACTCATGATTGGATGCTGTCTCTTCGTAAGCCATAATTAAAGCCTTGAATTCATTCCCATAATATTAGTAAGAAATAAACTCTCAAGCGTCTCCCAAAAGAGTCAGTTATAAACCGCCGAAAGTAGCGTTTGAGGTGTGAAAATACTACTTCCTTAGAAACTATCTCGGAAGACATAACGCAGTATTTTCAACAACAAAATTGATAATTTAATGGGGATTACAGTAGAGCGAACTCTAAATATTTTTGTAGATATTTTTGCTGGTGCGAAAGTGGGCATATCTCTACAAAAAATGGGTGAAAACCCATCACAGCAGGCTATTAGAGAAGTTAGGTAAGCTTTATAATAGAAACATAGCGCAACGTGTAGTAACAGAAACAGTATGAAAGTTCAATCGTCAATGCTAGTGCATTTAGGCTTTGGAAAGTATGTGCGATCAGATCATGTTACAGCGTTGATACCAGTTGAGGTAGAACGAGGTCCGGGTCGGCGAACTTTTGTTTATATCGATGGACAACATGACCCAGTGATTGCATCTAGGACTGAAGACACTATTGTGCGAGATATGGTGCAAGAACCTCGTGAAGTAATTCAAGCCCGACAACAACAAGATGTCTTACAAGATCTATTACAAGATTTGATTAAGGTGAATCCTACAGTCCGTCGTATCAGTCGAGATGAAGGTGGACTTGATCTAGAACAGCTAGAACGCAGAATCCGTCAAGTATTAGAAGATTAAGTTGCCCAAAAGCAATTGAAAGTAACACAACTGCTTTTACAACACTATTAAAAAAGCTAACTACTTTGGCATCAACATAGGCATGAAGATGCCTTAAAGCAGTTAGCTATTAAGCATATAGGGGTTACAAAAAATGAGAATGGATTGATCCTAAGGAAACAGGTGAAAAATGTTGCGAACAACACTATATCCAGCAATATCCCAGCCTAAATAAGCAACAAAACCCAGCATTGCAAGTCTGCCATTCCAGATTTCAGCTTGGGGTGTAAAACCGAATAAGAAAGCATTACGATCTTTGCCATTATAGGCATTAGCAACTGGAGGTAAAGCGTTGGGAGTACGGGTTTCCATGATTGAATCTCCTGAATAGTAAAGTTTTACAACATGACTTTAGATTAATGAGTTCTACCAAGGATGAACTCTATCTTTGGTGATAGATGAGTGAGAGATTGCCACTGCAAAGATGCGAAAGCACTCCAGGCTTTTAGAAGCTTAAAAAGTTAGAGGATTAGTCTGACAGGCGAAACTTTTTGACAAAATCAAATTTTTACTCCACTTCACCTCTGTCTGTGAACCTAGTTAACGCATGTGATTCATGTTTTGAGTATTATGGAAGGAGTTAAATAGATCTATTTTCAGTAAGGGCAACCCAAGCAAGAACAGCCAAAACATTTACCTTAAGCAGATTTTTCTGCTAAGCGGGAAAAAGTAGCGCCTTAAAACAAGATAAATTCTAAAGCTAACTTTTAATAGAGTGACTGGAGCAAGAATCGTTAAAGATGAAAAGGATGCGTAGTGGCTTGGCTGAAACGGCAACCTTTTGTCAAGATAGGCAGAAGAATCGGGCTATTCAGCTTAATCTCTTTGATTGCGCCATCAGAACAATTTACAATTAGAAATAGTTGTTAGAACACGGCACCAGGATTTTTAATCTTCTGCACGACAAATCTCGCCTCAATGGGCGAAAGCAGCACGACTCCCCTTGGGTAACGCTAGAAGGTGGTCATCAACAGTTTGTCGCATTCAATCTAGAGAGCAATTATGAAAGACCTCACTCGGTATCGCAACATTGGCATCTTCGCTCACGTAGATGCGGGCAAAACGACTACAACTGAAAGAATCTTGAAGCTGACTGGCAAGATTCACAAAATTGGTGAGGTTCACGAAGGCGCGGCAACAACAGATTTTATGGAACAGGAGCAGGAGCGTGGCATCACAATCCAATCTGCGGCAACGACCTGTTTTTGGAATGACCACCAGCTAAATATCATTGATACTCCAGGACACGTAGACTTTACGATCGAAGTCTATCGATCGCTCAAGGTATTGGATGGCGGCATTGGCGTGTTTTGTGCATCGGGCGGGGTGGAACCGCAATCTGAAACGAACTGGCGTTATGCCAATGATTCTGAAGTAGCGCGAATTATCTATATCAATAAGCTCGATCGCACGGGTGCTGATTATTACCGCGTGGTCAAGCAAGTTGAAAAAGTGCTTGCCGCTAAACCAATGGTGATGGTGCTCCCTATTGGCGTTGAAGAGAAGTTTTCTGGCGTGGTCGATCTGTTAACCCGCAAAGCATGGGTGTGGGATGACTCTGGCGACCCCATGAACTATGAGATTACAGATGTTCCCGCTGACATGAAAGATGACGTGGAAACCTATCGCGAACAGCTAATTGAGCTAGCGGTTGAGCAAGACGACACCCTAATGGAGAAATATCTGGAAGGGGGAGAGTTAAGCATCGAAGAAATTCAACGGTGCATTCGCAAGGGCACTCGCGATCTGGCGTTCTTTCCGACTTACTGCGGCTCGTCGTTTAAAAACAAGGGCGTGCAGTTGGTGTTAAATGCGGTGGTTGACTATCTGCCCAACCCCATGGAGGTAAAACCTCAGCCAGAAGTGGATTTGGAAGGTGAAGCGACAGGCACTTTTGCGATCGTTGATCCAGAAAAACCGCTGCGGGCGCTTGCCTTTAAGATCATGGACGATCGCTTTGGCGCATTGACCTTCACCCGTCTATATTCTGGCAAGTTGTCAAAAGGCGACACGATTCTCAACACAGCTACAGGCAAAACTGAGCGGATTAGCCGCTTGGTTGAGATGCACGCCAACTCCCGCGAAGAAATTGACTCGGCGCAGGCAGGCGACATTATCGCGATCGTCGGGATGAAGAACGTCCAAACCGGGCATACTCTCTGCGACCCCAAAAATCCTGCCACTCTGGAGCCGATGGTCTTCCCCGATCCCGTGATCTCCATTTCCGTTAAGCCGAAGACTAAAGGCGGTGACGAAAAGATGGCAATGGCGCTGATCAAAATGGTTCAAGAAGATCCCTCTTTCCATATGGTGACCGATGAAGAGAGCGGCGAGACGATCCTCAAAGGGATGGGCGAACTTCACTTAGACATCAAAGTGGATATTCTCAAGCGTACGCACGGCATCGAAGTGGAAGTGGGTAAGCCTCAAGTTGCCTATCGCGAATCCATCACCAAGCGTCTGGAAGATAGCTACGTCCACAAGAAACAGTCCGGTGGTTCGGGTCAATACGCCAAAATTGACTATGTGATTGAACCGGGCGAACCTACCACTGGCTTCCAGTTTGAATCGAAAGTGGTTGGTGGTAGTGTTCCTAGAGAATACTGGCCTGCGGTTGAAAAAGGCTTTGAAAGCAGCATTGGTAAGGGCGTATTGGCGGGTTTCCCCTGCGTCGATTTGAAGTTTACCTTGCTTGCAGGCGGGTTCCATCCGGTTGACTCATCTGCGATCGCCTTTGAAATTGCGGCAAAAGCTGCCTATCGTCAAACGATCCCCAAAGCGGGACCCCAGATCCTTGAACCCATCATGAACGTAGACGTATTTACGCCGGATGACTATATGGGCGATGTCATTGGGGATCTTAACCGTCGTCGCGGCATGATGAAATCTCAAGAAACCGGTGGCATGGGTGCCCGGATTAAAGCTGATGTGCCCTTAAGCGAAATGTTTGGCTACATCGGCGATCTTCGCACCATGACCTCTGGTCGTGGACAGTTCTCCATGTCGTTCTCCCATTATGCCCCTTGCCCTAGCAATGTGGCAGAAGAGGTGATTAAGGAAGCGAAAGAACGTCAGGCTGCTTCCTAAAAGTACCTGCAAATTAGCATCAGCGATCGCAATCAGTTTTTAAAAGATTGCGATCGCTGATTTTTTTATGAGCAAAATAGCGTCAGCGATCGCTGGGTTATGTTGTAGATCTGTGGTTAGTGTTGGCAGAGATAAACTGGATCAGACAATTTGGATCAACTAACCACAGGTCTAGCGCACTACCCGATCGGTTTAACCAACAGTTCAAACGAGGAAACGAACATAGCTGAAATCCTTATCGAATCGGGGACTTCTCTACCAAAACACCGTTA
>CASBQE010000464.1 GCA_949127665.1 Synechococcales cyanobacterium PMM_0083 | reverse complement strand
CGAGCGGCGGAAGACCCTGAGTTTGAAACGTTCTACACCAAGAACATTTTGCTCAATGAAGGCATCCGCGCTTGGATGGCTCCTCAAGACCAGATTCACGAAAACTTTATCTTCCCTGAGGAGGTTCTTCCACGTGGTAACGCTCTCTAATAATTCAATGCTCGTAGGCGCAGGTCGCGATCAACAATCCTCTGGATTTGCTTGGTGGTCTGGAAACGCCCGTTTAATCAATCTTTCTGGCAAACTTTTGGGCGCTCATGTTGCCCATGCGGGTTTGATCGTCTTTTGGGCTGGAGCAATGACCTTATTTGAGGTTGCTCACTTTGTCCCCGAAAAGCCCATGTATGAGCAGGGAATGATCTTGCTTCCTCACCTTGCTAGCCAAGGATGGGGTGTTGGTGCTGGTGGAGAAGTCCTTGATATTTTCCCTTATTTTGTTGTAGGTGTACTTCACCTCATTTCCTCCGCTGTGCTTGGTTTTGGCGGTATCTATCATGCCATTCGGGGTCCTGAAGTTTTGGAAGACTACTCCAGCTTCTTTGGCTACGACTGGAAAGATAAAAACCAGATGACCAACATCATCGGTTACCATCTAATCCTTTTAGGATTGGGCGCATTCTTGCTCGTCGCTAAAGCCATGTTTTTTGGTGGACTGTACGACACTTGGGCACCGGGTGGTGGTGATGTTCGTGTGGTTACCAACCCAACCTTAAATCCTGCTGTCATCTTCGGCTATTTAGCTAAGTCTCCTTTTGGTGGCGACGGCTGGATCGTCAGCGTTGATAACCTGGAAGATATTGTTGGTGGTCACATCTGGGTCGGTTTCATCTGCATTGCTGGCGGTGTTTGGCACATTTTGACCAAGCCTTTTGGTTGGGCACGTCGCGCTTTGGTATGGTCTGGCGAGGCTTACCTTTCATACAGTATTGGCGCTTTGTCTTTCATGAGCCTAATTGCTGCTTGTTTTGTGTGGTTTAACAACACTGCATACCCTAGCGAGTTTTACGGTCCTACGGGTCCTGAAGCATCTCAAGCTCAAGCAATGACTTTTTTGGTACGTGACCAAAGATTGGGTGCAAACGTGGGTTCTGCACAAGGTCCAACCGGTTTGGGGAAATATCTGATGCGATCGCCCACGGGTGAAATCATCTTTGGTGGCGAAACCATGCGCTTTTGGGATTTCCGGGGTCCTTGGTTGGAGCCTTTGCGTGGTCCCAATGGTTTGGATCTCACCAAGATCAAGAATGATATTCAACCTTGGCAAACTCGCCGCGCGGCTGAGTACATGACCCATGCTCCTTTGGGTTCGATTAACTCAGTGGGTGGCGTGGCAACTGAGATTAACTCATTCAACTATGTTTCTCCTCGTGCATGGTTAGCATCGTTCCATTTTCTGATGGGCTTCTTCTTCTTAGTTGGACATCTTTGGCACGCAGGACGCGCTCGTGCTGCTGCTGCTGGCTTTGAAAAAGGCATCGATCGCGAAGATGAAGCGGTTCTATCAATGCCAAATCTTGACTAGCTTCTAGTTAATCGAGATCATATTTTCATAAAAAAGGCTCCTGTGATTTACACAGGAGCCTTTTTTATTTTCCTAAATTTGTGTATTCCTAAGTTTGTGTATTAGACCTGTGAGCTTGACACTTCAGGGGTTGCGGTAGGCTCCATACTAGCAATTGATCGGGAACACATCCAACGGCTAGGAACGGAAGCAGGCCAGCCCATCCTCAGAGCTTCTGGGCAAATAGTATAAATCGTTAATTGGCAATCGATCATTTGAAACCCGGCTCTATCAACTTGCTTTAGCCCTTGCTTCCAAATTGAGTCATTTTCAAACTCAATTGTGCGATTACATTGAACACAAACTAGATGGTGATGATGGTGAGGTGAAGCGGAGTTTAATTCGTAGTGTTTATGTCCTTCAGCAAGTTCAAGTTCACGCAAAATGCCCATGCGAGCCATTAACTTGACGGTACGATAAACCGTAGAAAGGCTGATTGGCTCCCCACGCTGACCTAATATGTCATGCAGTTCTTCTGCGCTGAGGTGATTTCCTCTAGGAAGAGTTTGAAACACCTGTAGGATAGTCTCCCGCTGGGGAGTCAATCGCCAGCCTTTTGAATTTAATTCCGATTTGAGCGAGTCAGCCGTGTAGGAAAACATAGTCGCCTCTGGAAAATAAGGCTTACATTAGATTTTGCCATCATAATTCTAACGCCATTCAATTTCAAGAAGACAGCTTATTGCAAATATATTGCAGGAACTCTGCTTCATCTCATGTGATTTGAGTGGGCAATGTATTTTAACGACGTTGCTAAAGGCATGATGCTAGGTGTTCTTCGTTTTGTGAGTTATTAGTCTTCAAGAAAGCTGAGGATGAGATCTGCGATCGCGGCTACCACATAGGCATAGCTGATGATTCTAATTCCCATCAGTTTGTAATTTTGTGAAAACTTCTTTGAAAAGTTACTCAGGGAAACGAGCCTTTATTAGCCCGATTGCTTACCATCCAGTTCAATAAAAGTATCTGAAGCGTGAAACATCTGGGTTTCACACATCCAATTGTTGCTTTTGCGTTGTATTTAAAGGAGACAAGGCTATCATCTCTACTTCTGCCGATATTCTTATATTGAGGTAGATCTTGGTGTTGACTTAATATCCAGTATTGTGGATGCTTCAAATGATCTAGCTGAACTTAGAGAGGTGCTAATATGCTCGATTTTGCAGATGTGTTGCGGTTGGTGCATCCGGCGATCGCGGTCACGGTTGTGTTTCCGATCATCGGCATGGTGCTGAGAATGGCGTGGTTAACCCGCGAACGTCGGCTCAAAGTTGCCGAAGAAGGAAAAAGCAAAATTCCGCCCGGAGTGGGGCAAGACCACTTGAGACTAGGACGTTGGCTCGCTGGATCAGTCGTTGGCGTAGAACTACTCGGCATTACCCGCCCCATGTTTAGCCAGATTGCTAAAGACCAATTGTGGAGCAATGATCCATTCAAATTTATCTTGATTTTATTGATGTATGTAGTCAGTGTTGGCTCTTTGGTGATGCTTTACAGAGCGCAGAAAAAGCTTTGGCGCGGCATTTTTGCGACCTTGTGTGGCGCTGCTCTAGTGGTTCTTAGCCTGCAAAATGGCATTTACCGTCGAGACAATGAATGGTTTGTCTCCCATTTTTACTTTGGTGTGACTGCTACCTTATTGATGATTTTTTCTTTAGCCATCATCCAAGATATTTACCAAGACCGCAGCCACCGCTGGCGAATTATCCACGCGACTTTAAATTCTGTCGCTGTATTGCTTTTTATTGCCCAAGGAGTAACCGGAACCCGTGATTTATTAGAAATTCCGCTGTCTTGGCAGGAGTCCCATGTTTATCAATGCGACTTTACGAACAGGAAGTGCCCAGAACCTTCACCGCAGAAATAAGTGAGCAGCGAGAGTGGCGAAGTCATTTGAATTATTTAGATGTGGGACTATACGCGCCACATCGAGTAACTAAGCCAACCTGAACCCTACACTTCGGCTTAGTTCGTTAACAAAGGAGGGAACAGGAAGTGATTGCTCTGGTTGGTCAAACACTTTTAGTTGAGGCTTTGGAAGATCAGCTTCAATTACTGCCATACAACGATTGAGCATACATACTTAGTGCAAGTACATTCAGAATTTACATAGAAATTTTATGGACTAATTTGTATAATTAGTCGATAGTAAAGAAACGTAAACTTTGTTTATACTTCAATTATTCTGATTCAGGCTAATTAGGGTAGGACTTAGGACACTTTTAAGCACTTATATCTAATCTGGAGTTTTACCGTATGACCGTAGCAATGGGGCGTGCGCCTGCAAATCAAGGGCTGTTTGATGCGCTTGACGACTGGCTGAAACGCGATCGCTTTGTTTTCATCGGCTGGTCTGGCTTACTGCTATTCCCCTGCGCCTACATGGCAATTGGCGG
>CASBQE010000463.1 GCA_949127665.1 Synechococcales cyanobacterium PMM_0083 | reverse complement strand
TTGAAATACCACCAAGGGGAATTCCTCATCCCACTGTCCCGCAATCACTTCATCCGCCGCACGAGTAATCAACGCTACGGTTTCGGCAGGCAACAATCCTAGTTCACCATTGGCGATCGCAGCCGCTTTTTTCAAGATCCCCAAAGCCCGAATCACCGATCGCCCCCACTGAAACCGCCCCACCCCAATGGCAAAATGGTGCAGCGATCGCTCTGTTTGGGCACCCCAGAGCCGCTCCGCCGGAACCTGCACCACCCCCAAACTATCGCTCTCTTGCCTGGTCTGAATCGGATTCACTTCACTCAAAACCTAATTACTCCTTTGTCAGCCCATGTCGTGATTAAGAATACCGCCACCGTGGCGATCGCCAATACTTCCTGAATCAAATTGCCCACCAGTGAACCCACCATCAGTCCAAGTGCCGCTTTGAAGGAAAGCATCAAATCCCTGGAGTACAAATACTCTCCCACAACTGCGCCGATCGCGGAACCAAAAATGATACCGATAAACGGACCTAAAGGACCGCCGATGGGTAAGGTCGGCAAAAATCCAAACAGTCCCAACACCAGCCCAATCATCGCCCCAATTTGCCCCCATTTACTGGCTCCTGCCTGCTTTGCGCCAAGATAGCCTGCCAAAAAATCAATGCCGATTCCCAGCACCAACACAACCACCGCCACAATCAGCGCCGTAGTGCCACTGGTGAAATTGCTGGCAAACGCCCAAATAAACGCCGCGATCGCAATCAAACTAATGCCAGGAATTCCTGGAACAATGGCACCAATCATGCCAACCACCATCACAAGAACGAGAGTCCAATAGAGATAAAGCATAAGAACAGGAGGTTAAGGGTTAGGAAATGTCGAATGTCGAATGTTAGGGAGTAGGAAAGGGCAAAGGGCGAATATCAAGTGTTAGGGAGCAAGAAAGGGTAAACGCATACAAAAGTACATATCTCAATAAGCGCCAATTTTGAGCGTCCTATTGAGAATGGTCTGATCAATCAAGACTTATTGCGAAAAAGGCTGACTGCTTTAGCGCTATGAAAATCTAGACCATGCTACCTCTAACGTGTTAAGAAACGTGTGCGTTTGCCCTGGACAGGAGTCGAATGTGTAGCGTTTATTCAAAGAACGGGTCTTATGCTACCAGCTTTACCCGCGATCGCTGCCGCAAAGGGCAGTGCATGATCCAGTGGTACGGTGCTGCTCAAAAGCCGGCTCAAGCGGTTGGGGTTACCGCAGTACGCCGCAGTGAAAGCCCAGTGGATGGGTTGGGGCAATGATTCTGAATCGAGAGACTACGCAGAAAGTTTCTCTCTAATAAGATTGTTAAACCGCGATACCAATTCTGTTTCACTTCAGCATGGATGGGAATTCTACCAAGTAAAGAGCGAATTGTTTAATGCCTTCAAAGGGCATCGTTCATCTTTAGTCACCGTCTTATTGGATAGGATAGGCTCATGTTGAAGCACCTCGAATTCCCGCAACTGCAACACCAGACTACTTCCCACAACCCGCGTAACAGTGTAGCAAAACAATTTCTGAGTCTTTTTCTACCCTTAACGGCATTGGTCGGTACTGGGTTAGTCATCTTCTATCAGATTCAGACCAATCTGGTTCAGAGTGAGATTGCCAACACCGAGCGCCGTGAAGTGGACGTGAAAGGGACTTTATTTGCTAACCGTTTTAGCGCTATTCGAGCGGATCTGATGGTGCTGGCACAACAGCATGAACTGCGGGTCATGCTCGATCCGGTGAGCAATCAAGACACGGTGCAGGAGTTTCGAGCCGCCTTGGCAGAAGAATATCTGGTCGTGTCTCAGCAGAAGCAGCAGTATGACCAGATTCGCTTTTTGGACACTACTGGGCAGGAAGTAGTGCGCGTCAATTTTAATCATGGTCAGCCCAAGATCGTGCCCGATCGACGGTTACAAAAGCAGTCCAAGCGGTATTGGTTCAAGGATACGATCGCGCTCCCAAATGGTAAGGTTTTTATCTCGCCGCTGGACTTGAATGTTGACTTTGGCAAGATTGAGCAACCCCTGAAACCCATGATTCGCTTTGGCACGCCTGTGTTTGACACTCAGGGACAGAAACGCGGGATGGTTGTGCTCAACTATCTGGCAGACGCATTCCTGCAAGACTTATCCCAGGAAAATTCGCTCTCCTCTGGCAATACTTTGCTACTCAATGCGGCAGGGTATTGGCTGAAAGGAGCCAAGCCAGACGATGAATGGGGTTTTATGTATGACGATCGCCACGATCGCACCCTTGCCAAAGCGCTGCCTGAAACCTGGCGGCAAATTCACGATCAAAAAACCGGGCAGTTTCAAACCGACCAGGGCTTGTATACATTCACCACTATTTATCCCCTACAGTCGATCCAAGGGGTGCAGTCGAGTACGGGTTCAACTCAGGTCTTTGGGTCTAGTCAAACTAAGGTGGGTGCTGAGTCTTACTTCTGGAAGCTGATGACTCACGTGCCAACAGCGGTGATGATGCAGCGATCGCAGGGCATTCGTGATCAATTGCTACTGATTTTTATGGGACTCACAGGCTTAATTGCGATCGGCTCTGGGCTGCTAGTGCAAGCCAGACTCAAGCATCAGCAAAGCGAACAAGCGTCAAAAGGGCTAGAGCAAACCCTTCAGGATGTCCATCGCCATCAGGCACAACTGGTGCAAACCGAAAAAATGGCGAGCCTGGGTCAACTGGTTGCCGGAGTCGCCCATGAAATTAATAATCCCGTTAACTTCATCCACGGCAATCTCAGTCACACCGATGAATATGCTCAAAATTTACTGCACTTGATTCAGCTTTATCAAAAACACTATCCCGATCCGGCGGCTGAAATTCAAACCGAAGCTGAGGCATTTGACTTAGCCTTTGTGCAAGAGGATTTACCCAAGCTACTGGCATCCATGAAAATCGGAGCCGATCGCATTCGGCAAATTGTGCTGTCACTCCGCAACTTCTCGCGCATGGATGAAGTGGGCTGTAAAGCCGTTGACATTCATGAAGGACTTGAAAGCACACTCCTGATTTTGCAACATCGTCTCAAAGCCAGACCCGAACATCCAGCCATTGCAATCATCAAAGACTATGGCAATTTACCCTTAGTAGAATGCTATCCAGGGCAACTGAATCAGGTGTTTATGAATATTCTGGCAAACGCGATTGATGTGCTAGAAGAAGGCAATGCCCAACGCACCTATCAAGAAATACAAGCTAACCCGAACCAAATTACCATTCGCACCTCGGTGATAGATTCAAAATGGGTAGAAATTGCGATCGCTGACAATGGCTGCGGTATGCCTAAACACATTCAAGCACAAATTTTCAACCCGTTCTTTACCACCAAGCCGATCGGCAAAGGAACAGGTATGGGAATGTCCATTAGCTACCAGGTCATCACTGAAAAACATGGTGGTCAACTGAAATGTTTTTCAACACCCGGAAAGGGAACCGAGTTTGTGATTCAACTGCTTGTCCAGCAACAGGCTGCGGTGCTGTCTAAGCAACCTGTCGCAGTGGACTGAACTAAATTGCGCGGTTTCAATAGTGGGGTTTGAGGTGCAGTGGATACTGTTGGCGAAGTCGGAGGAGTGCCTATGTGGCAGGATTAAGGGGTAAAGGGGTAAAGGTAGCCAAGCTGCAATGAAGTGCAATGCAGTCTCTAGAATGACTACCCTATAAGGGTTTCAGAGATTTTTCGCGATCGACTCAAACTTGCCCGTAAAGAACCATTTTTCGGCAAGCTTTGCAAGGAGAACGAGCAAGAAAGCGCAAAGAGCGAATGCCGAAAGGAATGAAAAGGGCGAAATTCGTAACTCGTCATTCGTAACTCGTCATTCGGTTGATTGTGTAGGCGAGTTTGTCTGCGATCGCGCTGATCCATTGCTCA
>CASBQE010000462.1 GCA_949127665.1 Synechococcales cyanobacterium PMM_0083 | reverse complement strand
CTCTGGAAAGGCGCGATCGCTGACTTCTTGGGCAAAAGCGTGAACTGCACCCGTAATGGTTTCTCTTAAATTGACATAGGCTTTCGCAAACGGTGGCTGACGCGCCGATAGCCCCAGCAAATCAGCGGTGACCAACACTTGCCCATCACAATATCGCCCCGCTCCAATCCCAACGGTTGGAATAGCCAGCTTTTGGGTAATTTGTTGGGCGAGGGCGCTAGGAATGTGTTCTAACACGATCGCAAAGGCTCCCGCTTGTTCTAGAGCGATCGCTTCTGCCAAAATTTCTTCCCCCGTTACCGGTGAGGTTCCTTGCTGTCGATAGCCTAACCGATGCACCGATTGCGGAGTTAGCCCCAGGTGCCCCATGACTGGAATCCCGACCTGCACCAGTCTCGCCACCGTTTCAACTGCGATCGCGTTTCCTCCTTCCAGTTTTACCGCTTGCACTCCCGTCTCTTTTAATAACCGACCGGCAGAGTGCAATGCCTGCTGCACACTTTCTTGGTAGGTCATAAAGGGGAGATCACACACAAGTAATGCTCGCTGAACTCCGCGCCGTACCGCTTTTGCATGATGCACCATCTCGTCTAGCGTAATCGGTAGGGTTGTGTCATATCCCAAAGCAACCATTGCTAAAGAATCACCGATCAAAATCAGATCGACTCCGGCTTCATCTAGCACGGTTGCCAAGGCAAAATCCCACGCAGTTAGCGCCACGATCGCCCGCCCCTGCTGTTTCCACTGCCCAATTTGCTGAGTTGTTACTGCCATCAAACCATCTTTGAGCCTTGTATTGTTTAACCCTACAATGCTTTCAGCGATCGCTGAGTAATTAGCTAGGCAAAATCCTTGCTGAAGGCTGTTTTAAGCGTCATCCCTTTGGAGTTAAAACCTTCAGATTTTGATACTTATATATAGATAAAAAACCTATGAAATTGACAAGTACCATACAGACGCTTGTGATTTAGACTCAACCAAGGCTAAATTAAATGCTTTTCACCCGTCATACGCTGATCGTTTCAACCCCAAAATTGAAACTCCCCGATGATTGAGCAAGGTCAAATTAATTTAATCTGAAAAATATATAAATCCTTAGACGAAAATTGGATGAAGCTTTTTAATTTGCTAACCGTTAAGGGCATGTATTAAAAAAAGCTATCAAAGTCTTCCGCAGATAACGAAAAAGCTGAGAGCTAGTAAATAGCTCATTAAAGAGTGCAATTTATCCTATGGTTCAGGTTGTTTTAGTTCATCCACAAATTCCACCCAACACGGGCAATATTGCTAGAACCTGTGCAGCAACAGGCACAGAGCTACATTTAGTTGGACCTATGGGCTTTGAAATTAGCGATCGCTATCTCAAGCGTGCAGGCTTAGATTATTGGCCTTACGTAAATTTGACCTACCATCCCTCGATCCAAGACTTTGAAAAATTTCCTCGGCAGCCAGATAGTCGTTGGGTTGGCTTCAGCACTTCAGGACGATGTAGCTATATTGAGTTTGAATTTCGCCCATCTGATTGGCTACTCTTCGGCAGTGAAACTATGGGGCTACCCAAAGATCTGCTGCAAACTTGCGCTGAAACGGTTTATATTCCAATGGCTCAGCCCCAAGTACGCAGCCTTAATCTCTCGGTTAGTGTTGCTATTGGCTTGTTTGAAGCACGTCGGCAGTTGGGATTGCTGCAATAGTAATGCACCGCTATTTGAGTTCATCATTAATTGCGAACCGCTCAAACAGAATAGCGACACAGTGCTTGATCAAATCATATCGTTGCCCACTACTCTAGCTGACTTGAATTCAAACAGCACTCTATCCATATATGTGCATCTATGTATCTAGCCTAAAAATTAATCGTTGATCGCCGATGCAAATATTTAAACTACAAGTTCGTCAAGAAAATTTTGGGCAATTTACTTTAAGTATAAAAACGGTTGGGAAATAGGAGCAATTGTCTTTTGTCCTACGGATTCACTCCGCAACAATAAGAAATTTCTATGGGTTCTTAATAGTTTCGCCCAGTTGCTCAATTACTGATTTCACACTTTCATTAATTCCTGAAAGCTTCAAGTAGTAGGCTTTTCGATTGTGCATAGCTGGACTTAAGGCTTGCACTAAACAAAATTGGTTGCTCACATCTGTGATACAGTTCAGTGTCTTAAGAAGCAAATTGGTTTGTAGCATGATCAATTTTGCGGTGGGAGTGTGAGGAGTGTCGTTGTTTGGTTATTTGAGTCGTTTCCACAAGGTAGATTTTTGCATTTTTGCTTCTGTTTTTTTGGATTAGAGCAGGATGATGGTTTCTGCAGCTTCGGCTCTTGGAATTGTTTTAGAACGCTATTAAATTAATTTTTTTCTGGTGTTACTATCATTCCAAAGTTCCTTGTCTAGCTAGGTTTGATGCTTGCTTTAATTTTTTTACTGTGAGTATGAACTTGTCTAAATCGAAAAAGCAGGGTACTCTTGCCTAAGTGTATTTGCCATGTGTGATCTGGATCGCCTTTGAATGTGATTCAAGTTGTTAACACAGCGTGGATGAATGGCTCAAAGACAGTTAAGCGCTGGAAGTTTAGGAGGTCGTTTTTTGAGACGAACATTTCCGCAGAAGGTTAAGCCTAGTCCTTCCTGTATGAACGAGCATGAAGAAACAATGGCTCAAGCAAGGCACGCTATCCCAGAAACTAATCGCCGAGTTCGGACTTCGGCAGCAATGATTGGTCTGGCAATTTCGATGGGGGCTTATGGCCTGCCGATTTCTCGTCAAGGAGATGGGGCTGTTGCAGCAGAGCCTATTCAAAATGAACCTGTGACTTCGGCATCTTCAGCTTCCTTTGAAGCCGCTGCGCTTTCACCCGATTCTGAGGCGATTGAATCGTCTATTTCTAGAAGCGATCGCAAAGCCAGCCACACGGTTCAAGAGGGGCAAACTCTTTGGGATGTCGCTCGATTTTATGGAACTGATGTCCGCTTAGTTGCATTGGCAAACAGTGTTTCTGTAAATGCTGTCCTTCAAGTGGGTCAGGTTCTGATCGTTCCAACAGATAACCGTTTGGCACAGATATCTGGCAATTCAGCTTCGACCATTTCACCGGGTTACTACGGTCCAATCTCTGGGCAGGCTCAAGGCTCTGAGTCTCAAGCTGATTTGACAGTCAGCGACGACCTGAAGAATAAGCAGCACAGGGCACTTAAAAACCTTAAGCAGAAAACCCAAAGCTTGCAGAGTGGTTTAGCCTCACTGAGTTCTAAGAAATATCAGGCTATCCCTCAATCAGCACAGCCTGTGCCTCAAGCAGAGCAGCAGTCTCAAGTAGTGTCTACTTTGCCTGCTGAGGTTGAAGTTGATCAAGTGCCAACACTAAAGCCGCTGGTGCCCTCAGATAGTCGGCAACAGGTGGCATTTCGCTCTCCTGTTAACACTCCGCTTCCAACGTCTGCTGCTCAGGGTAGTAAAGCATCTTCTTACCGGATTGCTGCTGGAGATACGCTTGCAGCGATCGCTCGTATTCACAATATTTCTGTGAAGCAGCTAGCGGATGCCAATCGAATCTCTAACCCGAACTACATTTTCGCAAATCAGACGTTAATCATTCCACCTTCCCAAAGTTCTGCTGTTGAACAGTCAGAATATCAGGGTTCGATCGCTTCTGTTCCCATTGCATCCACTGTTGCAAGCGCGTCATCCACCACTTCTCTGCCCAACTCGACTGTGACTTCTGCGCGATCGCCTGTAGCCGGAGTGCAAGTTGCTGTTACATCTTTTTCTAGCAAGAGTCAGGCTGAGCCAGCGAGTGAATCTGAGTCTAGGTTGGTGCGTTACAACCATGTTGAGAACTTGAGGCAGGAGATAGATCAGCTTCGACAACGCTATCAAACTCAGGCAATTCGTCCTCAAACGAGTTCGGTTTTGAAACCCGAAGTCGCAGCTTCTAGTTCTACAGGCGGTAACTACACTCCTATTTTGAGCGATCGGGTTAACTCGGAGTTTAGTGGTGATAGATCTGCAACTCTAAGAACCCAACTGCAAGAAATGCGTAGTCGAGTCAAAGGTGATTCGTCTAATGAGATGAAAGCATCGCCTCAGCAAATGGTGCCCATTCAAAGTCGGCGGCAAGTTGTGGCTGCTGCCCCGCTTGGCTCCGAGAGTTACGATCCGCTGCTGCAATCTAAGATTGGTAAGGCGGTATCCCCTGAATTACCTTCTTTGGGCACCAGTGAGTCGTACTTGCCCGGAGGCAGTGAACGCTTAGAAGGGTTCGTTTGGCCCACAAAAGGAGTCTTAACATCGGGCTTTGGCTGGCGTTGGGGACGAATGCACAAAGGAGTTGATATTGCAGGTCCGACAGGTACGCCTGTTGTTGCAGCCGCCGAAGGTGTGGTTGTTACTGCTGGCTGGAACTCAGGTGGCTATGGCTATCTCGTAGAAATCCAGCATCCGGATGGCAGTTTAACTCTGTATGGGCATAACAGTCGGGTATTAGTCCAAGCGGGTCAACAAGTCACTCAAGGACAGCAGATTTCTGAAATGGGAAGCACTGGCTACAGTACGGGTCCCCACCTCCACTTTGAGGTACATCCCTCAGGAAAAGGTGCTGTTAATCCCATGGCATATCTGCCTCGCGGTTAGTCATTTCTCCCTAGATTCAAATGGCAAAGGGGAGAAAAATCTCCCCTTTGCCATTTGAATTTTATTAGATATATTCAATCACTGTTTTAATATTGATTTCAATTATGCTACTTTAGTAGAGTTGTCTAGTATTGTTACGGCTCAGTAGCTCAGTGGTAGAGCAGGGGACTCATAAGCCCAAGGTCGCAGGTTCAAACCCCGCCTGAGCCATTTAAGTATCTGTTTCTTGAGAAAAGTTTGTTTCTAGAGAAAGCTGTCACCAATTAGGATGCTCCAACTGCTATTTGGTAAGACAAACAGGGGCAACGCTGTTGAGCCTTAAGGATATTGATCTCCATAATCAGTATCGCAGCCCTATTTGCCAGAGAAAACCTTGATCGTGGGAAGTGAAGCGCACAACCTGGGAGCCAAACGATTGGGGCAAAAAATGGGGTGCTGAAAGGGAGAAATAAGTGACCGCAAGATTTCTCGATCGCTGCGAACGATTGGATGAACTCCTTAAAAAACTATGGATATGGCGATCGCCCTAGCCATTCAAGCGATCGCACTTCGGCTCATTAAGTCTACTGTCCAGCCGGAGCGGGAGCAACTGGAGCCGGAGCAGGCTCTTGAAAGCGCTGTGCTGGCGCAGGTTGGGCTGCTGGTGCTGGCGGAGCTACAGGATTGGGAATAGTCACATTCACATTAGGAGCCGGAGCAGAGGATTGTTGCGGCACAGGAACGATGCGATCGCGCTCAATAATCCGTTCTTTCACCTGGGGCGAAGGGCTGGCTACTGGATTAGCCGGCGTAATAATGTTCGTCGTGCTAGGTCTTTGGTTGAGGAAGTAATAGGCAGCAACCCCTAAGCCAACTAAAGCGGTTAGCAACATACCTAGCAGTAACCCGCCAAAGGCATTACTGTCTTCGCGATCGCGCTGGACAGTTTCATAATTGCGCTGTTCAGCAAGACGGTTTTGGGTATCAATATTTTGAGCAGATCCGGATTTAGAAGAAATATCTGTAGAAGGAACATCACGAGAATCTTGGTTGTTAAAGTTGGTCATAGTAAAGCATTAGAATTCAACACCTCAAGAGTACTGATATTTCTTGCTACTTTACCTATACCTATAAAGGGATTTCAACTTGTCCGAAAGATAGAATTGTGGCTGTCTAAATGTGGGAATGCCAATGATTTCCGGTGGCGATAGTGGGAAAGCAATTGCTCAAGCATTAGTGCAAAACTATGGGCGATCGCAACCGTAATTCACGCAATATGTCTTCAGGACACTTGAGACTTGAGATGAAGTTATGTTATGTTTCATCTGCATTGCTGCGTAAACGTACTTAGTTGCGTTGATTTTGTCGGCTAGTGCGTTTAGCAGTCTTGAAGTGTTGTTGAAAAAATTAAGGTTATGCATTGGACGATCGCTGCACCATTCTTTACGCCAAAATCACCTGTAACTGCTGCGTGGTTGGATAACTTTATTCCAGGCAATCGCCATTTATGCACTAAGATTTTTCGCCAGGATTTCTTAGCTGACCAAAGCTGGCATAATCGCCACTCTCGCACGACTCAGACTAAAGAATGGTTTGGGTACTGGCAGCAAAGTGGGTTTGCTTGGCAGTCCACCACAGGCGGAGTGATCACAGTGTTTCCTCAGCTTGCTAGCATGGTTGGCTTAAGGAAACGCCTCTCTCGTAAAAACGTACCTATCATCGCTTGGTGTTTTAACCTAGGAACCCTTTACTCAAGTCTGAAACAGACGCTTTCCCAATCTGCGCTCAAGGATGTGGATCACTTCGTGGTGCACTCCCGGCGAGAATGTGAAACCCTCAGCGCTTGGCTAAAAATGCCTCAAGAGAATTTTGAGTTTGTCCCCCTTCAGCGATCGCCCATTCCAGTTCTAGAAACAGAAGATATCGAGAATCCATTTATCTTGGCAACGGGGTCTGCTAATCGCGATTATCAAACCTTTTTTGATGCTGTGGAACTACTTGGGATACGCACCGTCGTTGTTGCAGGTCATCACGCCATCAATCATCTCAGAATTCCTGACAACGTAAAAATTTTCTCAGGACTCACAACCGAGGAATGCTATCGTCTTGCTCAAAAAGCCAGGTTGAATGTGATTCCCCTAAAAGATACTGCCACCGCTGCGGGGCAAGTGACCTTGGTTGAAAATATGCGAATGAGCCGTCCTGTGATTGCAACCCGCTGTGTCGGCACGGAAGACTACATCCAACATGGAAAAACAGGACTATTAGTTGCACCCTATTCCACGAGTGCGCTTGCTGATTCTATTACTCAGCTATGGTCCGATTCAGTCTTTCGCACTGGGTTGGCAAAACAGGCGGGCATCTATGCCGCAGCGAATTTCTCAGATGAAATCGCTGGGTCGCGCTTGGGTAAAATTTTGGATAGGTTTTGACAGGAGTTTCCCTCAACACTCGCTTGGCATCTCATTGAAAGATCGAAGCAGGCACTTTATCGCTGGTAGATGCCGATCAATCCTGTCCAACTCTCATAACATTCCGCTTTATTCTTCTATCCGTGGGTGATACAGGCATTGGAATTTCAGTGGCATATCACCATTTATTATTTCAAATGTTTTAACAGATCGACGGGACAGTAAATTGATCGCAGGAGGGAACAGGACTAGGGATAGCGTGGACTAAACGCCTTGTAGAACTGGATGCAGGTGGGTTTCCTTCTCGTCAACCTCAGAGTTAGGCAGCACCTTCTCAGCATGATTACGTTTGTGGTCGATTGCGTCATCCACTCAACACCACAACTTGTCACACACCACATTTCTCGACAAGCTTTATAGTAGGAAAGCTCACTAATCTGTCAGATCTATGGAATCAAAATCAACTGCCTCCGGTTCAGCGGCGGAATCTTTCTCAATGGATGACTTTGCCAAAGCTTTGGAGAACTATGATTATGGGTTTAAGAGCGGACAGACCGTTTCCGGCAAAGCCATCAGCTATGAAACCGATGGCATTTATGTTGACATTGGCGCAAAATCTCTTGCCTTTCTCCCTGCCGATGAAGCAAGTTTGCGAGAGATTCGCGATCCAGAAGCAATTTTGCCTATTGGAGAATCGTGTGACTTTTTGATTATTCGGGAGCAAGATGCTGATGGACAGGTCACCCTTTCGCTGAAGCAGCTAGAAATTCGGCAGATGTGGAATCACATGGCAGAATTGCAAGACAGCACCCAAAGTCTTTCTGTCAAAGTGACGGGCATTAATAAGGGCGGCGTGACGGTGGATGTGCAAGGACTGCGGGGCTTTATTCCGCGATCGCACCTGCTCGAACGCGATAACCTAGAATCCCTCGTGGGCACCACCCTCACCGCCAATATTTTAGAAATCAACCAAGAAAAAGGAAAACTGGTTCTCTCCAATCGGTTAGCAACTCGCTCCGCTGCCGTTAGCCAGTTTGAAATTGGGCAACTGATAGAAGGCAAAATCAGCGGCATCAAACCGTTTGGCGTATTTGTAGATCTAGGCGGCACCAGCGGCTTGTTGCACATCAACCAAATTAGCAAAAACTACGTAGAATCACTGCCCAACCTGTTTCAAGTGGGACAAATCATCAAAGCCATGATTGCCGACCTGGATGAAGCGAAGGGCAGAATTTCTCTTTCTACCAAAGTGTTAGAAAACTATCCGGGTGAAATGTTGGAAAAAATAGCAGATGTGATGGCGGAAGCCGATACCCGCCAAGAAAAAGCTCGTAAGCTCTTGATGAATAGTTGAGGAGCCTGTGTGGGGCGTTTTACTAAGCGCCCCTTGGAAATCAGGCTAAAGCACACCTCAAAAAACACGAAAATGAGTGTCTCAAATCGAGAAAGAGATGAGATCATAAAGTGATGGTGATGTCGGGAAAGAAAAGATGGGACAGCAAGTCTCTTGGGATGCCGTGCAGCGCTACGAGAAACCAGAGCGGAACCAGGATTTGCTAGTGCGGCTGGGCGAGATCATCCCGTGGAAAGGCTTTCGTATGTTCCTAGAGCCAGGGGCGTGAAAAAGCGCTCTCATGGAGGGTTTCATCCTCAGACATGAGATGCGGTTTGAAACTCAACTTTACTCAAATCCAATTAATCGAGGTGCCCTATAGTTTTACAGTTTTTTAAGCATTTGAAGGAATGATTGAATTATTCAATTTATTTCTATTCAATTCGGTTGTTCAAACTTTCTTAAAACACTCAGGTTTTTCACTAAAAAGACATCGCTTGAATCATTCAGAAAATCTGGAGTTGGTTGAGAGGGAGAACGTTAGCAAACTCCCACAGCTTAAGGGCGATCGCGCCCCGAAACTTAGTCCCTCATGATACAATCAGTAGGTTAAAAGTCATCTTTTTAAGCACACAAATTCAGTTGAATTTGTTGATCTTTCAAAAGCTGTTCTTTTTGCGAAAATACTGATCTTTCGGAGTCTTTGACGCTATGACTTTTTCCCAGGAGCCGCCTCAAGATCGCATCGTCCCCACAGATTTACGAAACGAGATGCAGCGGTCTTACCTGGAATACGCCATGAGCGTGATTGTCGGGCGAGCGCTACCCGATGCCAGAGACGGCTTGAAGCCAGTTCACCGTCGAATTTTGTATGCCATGCACGAGTTGGGTTTGGCACCCGATCGCCCTTTCAGGAAGTGCGCCCGTGTAGTCGGGGAAGTGCTAGGTAAATACCATCCCCACGGCGATACGGCGGTTTATGATGCCCTGGTGCGGATGGCGCAAGATTTTTCCATGCGATCGCCCTTAATTGATGGTCACGGCAACTTTGGGTCGATTGATAATGATCCACCCGCCGCCATGCGGTATACCGAGTGTCGCCTGCGCCCCCTGACGCGGGATGCGCTGTTGCAGGACATTGAATCGGAAACGGTTGATTTTGGCGATAACTTTGATGGCTCTCAGCAGGAACCGCTAGTCTTACCGTCGCGCATCCCTCAACTCTTGCTGAACGGGTCTTCTGGCATTGCCGTCGGTATGGCGACCAATATTCCGCCCCATAATTTGGGCGAGCTGATTGATGGTCTGGTTGCCCTGATTCACAATCCCGATATCACAGTGCAGGAGTTGATGCACTACATTCCTGGTCCTGACTTCCCCACGGGCGGACAAATCTTGGGGCTAACCGGCATTCGTGAAGCTTACAACACTGGGCGCGGCTCGATCATCATGCGCGGGGTTGCCAGCATTGAAACGATTGAGCATCGCGGCAGACCCGATCGCGAAGCCATCATCATCACCGAGCTACCCTACCAAACCAACAAAGCTGCGCTGATTGAAAAAATCGCGGAAATGGTAAACGAGCGCCGATTAGAAGGGATTTCAGATATTCGAGATGAGAGCGATCGCGACGGGATGCGAATCGTGATCGAACTGCGGCGCGATGCCTATCCCCGCGTTGTCGTCAACAATCTCTACAAGCAAACCCCGCTCCAAGCAAACTTTGGGGCTAATATGCTGGCGCTGGTGGATGCCTACCCGCAACTGCTCAGCCTTAAGTATTTTCTCTCCGTTTTCCTAGATTTCCGCATCGTCACGATCACGCGCCGCACACAATATCAACTGCGAAAAGCGGAAGAGCGGGATCACATTCTGCAAGGGTTGCTGATTGCCCTGCTGAATCTAGATGCCATCATTATCTTGATTCGCGGTGCCGCCGATGCACCCACCGCCCGGTTGGAATTGATTGAACGGTTTGGTCTGTCAGACGCGCAAGGGGATGCTATTTTGCAGATGCAACTGCGCCGCCTCACTGCCCTAGAAGCCGATAAGATCCAGCATGAACATGATGATCTGCAAACTCAAATTGCAGACTTGCGGGATATCTTGGCGCGTCGCGAACGGATTCTAATCATTATTGAAACGGAACTCGCTGCAATCAAAGCTGCCCATTCTACCCCGCGCCGCACGGTGATTGAGCAGTCGGAAGATGAGATCATGGATGCGGATCTGATTGCCAATGAACGAGCGGTGATTTTGCTGACCGAGCAAGGCTACATCAAACGGATGCCCGTCAGCACGTTTGAGTCTCAAAATCGGGCAACGCGGGGCAAGTCGGGCACCCGCATGAAAGATGATGATGGGGTGGAACAGTTCCTCGCCTGTCGCGATCACGATAGCATCCTGTTCTTTAGCGATCGCGGCGTAGTCTATTGCGTGAGAGCCTATCAAATTCCGGTTAGTTCTCGGACTGCCCGTGGCACCGCGATCGTGCAGCTATTGCCCATTCCTCACAACGAAAAAATTACCTCCATCGTTCCCGTTAGCGAGTTCAGCGAGGATGAGTATTTGGTGATGCTGACGAATAAGGGCTACATCAAAAAAACGGCGCTGTCGGCATTCAAGAATATTCGCGCCAATGGCTTGATTGCTATCTCTCTAGAAGAAGCCGATCTGCTGCGCTGGGTGCGTCGTGCCCGGGCTGAAGACACCATCTTAATTGGCTCTCAGTTTGGCAAATCGATTCACTTTCGGGCAAGCCACGATCAACTGCGTCCTTTGGGTCGTGCCACACGCGGCGTGAGGGCAATGGCACTGCGTCAGGGCGATAGTTTGGTGGGGCTAGATATTTTGCCCAGCGAGATTGTGGAAACTCTCGCGGCTGATCTGGAGTCCGATGGCAGCGGCGAGGATGAGGTGACCAGCGATGACGCAACGGAAACCTTGGAAGCTTTAGAAGCAGCGCCTGCCGGTCCTTGGATTTTGACGGTGACTGCATACGGCTATGGCAAACGGGTGCCTGTGACTCAGTTCCGCTTGCAAAATCGGGCAGGTATGGGCATTGTGGCGACGAAGTTCCGCAAACCCGGCGATCATATGGCATCGCTGCGAATTGTGCATGAAGGCGAAGAATTGATGCTGATCACCAATCGCGGCATCATCATTCGGCAAGCAATCAACGCTATTTCTTGTCAATCTCGCTCTGCTTCTGGGGTTCGCCTGCAACGCTTGGATGAAGACGATGAGATTGTGGCGGTGGCGCTGGTGCCGGCTTCTGATGCGGAGGAAGATGCGCTGCTAGATGATGACCTGGGAACCGGAGAATCGGGAAGCGAGGAAGCGGCGATCGCCGCCTCTCAAACTTTAGAAGCAAGCGCACCAGTGGAAGCAAGCGCACCAGTGGAAGAGTAGTTCCAATTCAGAGGTTGAGCTTGCATCGTGATCCAGACGATGCAAGTTCAATCTTGGCTTTATTCCCATGCTCTCAACGGTGCTCAAATCAACCAATTTCTTCAACCAAAACTAAACTTATTACTTTCATATATTTGTTGTGTAATCTTTCTGATGTAATCTGATGGCACAAATGGTGTCAGGCGATCGCTAGGGAAATACTGTCATGACGGCAACCACTTCATATCAATTTTGGGACTTGCTGAGCGGGGTATTTAGCCTGAGCTTAGAAGCCTTTCAAGAAATTGCCTCCTTGGAGAGAGGAATATTGCCATCTGTGCTGGTGGTGCTATTTGCCGGGTTATCCTTGGGGGTTGGGCAAAGCATTATTCTCTTCATCAATCGGGTCAAACCCGTGCGCTTTGTCTTTAGTCTGTTGCTCAACGCCATTCTGTTTACATTCGGCTTTTTCTTTCTGGCATTTAGCACCTGGTTGATTTGTCTGTTGCCTGGGTCGGTGGATGTTTCCTTCAAGACCTTGATCAAAGTGTTTGGGTTTAGCTATGCGCCTCAGTTATTCAGCTTTTTAGGCGCATTGCCCTACGCAGGATTGCCGATCTTAAATGTATTGTCGGTGTGGCGGTTGCTGGCGGCAGTAGTCGGCTTTGAAGCGGCGGCAGGAGTGGATGGTGCGACGGCATTTGGCTATGTTGCCTTTGGCTGGGTGGCGCTGCAATTTTTGGAAGGCAGTATTGGACAGCCGATCGCGAGATTGGGTCAATCCCTTGCCGATCGCGTGGCAGGCGTGGAACTCGTAGAAAATCGGACTGAATTGATCGAGCGGGTGCAGGCAGGGCGGGTGGCGGCTCCCATCGTTGCTGCGACTCAAACCACTGCACCGGAGATGAATCAGTTGATCCAGACATCGGGGCGATCGGCTCCGGCAGCGGCTCAAGCCGTTGCTCAAGCGGTGATTAACAACCCAGACCGAGCGATCGCGGCAACCATCACTCAACACGCGAATACCTCAGAGCAACTGGTGCAGCTTCAGCAAACAAACAGCGGCATTCCCCAGCAGCTCAAGCTGCTGGCAGGTTTGCTGGCAATGATTGTCGTGTTTTTGATAATCGCCCTACTGCTGCGCCCGATTCGAGAAAACTTATTTGGCTGGCGCGGTGACTTGCCCAAGCTATTCAAATTTGTGTTTGATTTAGTCTGGATTGGGGTCATTGCGATCGTTTTTGCGGCAATTCTGGCTCCTTTAGAAACCTTGGGCTGGTGGGCTGGCTGGTATGGCGACGATCTGGATACTAGCCAAACCTCTATGGATGATGCGATCGCTACATCCATGGCAAATTCCAACAATCCAGTATCTCGCTATGTCGTTTACCTAGATGGCATTGGGCAATCAGGCGAAAACTACACGCCCGATGTCATGGATTTTCTGAATGCGTTCACGCCAGCCCTGCCCAAAGATATTGAACTGGTGCAGGGATTGATGATGTATTCCGTCCTGAATCAACCCTTAGATCAGGATCGTCCCCTGGCATTTGTCTGGAGACTGGCAGACAAGATGCGATGGAGCAACCCGGCGGCAATTTTGGGGTTGATGCTAAACCTGCGAAATGTATTCATCGTGGCGGTTTCAGCCGATAAGCGCTATGGTCCGATTTATAATCAGGGCATTGCTCAGGTGCTTTACGATGGGCTAACCAAACGCGGCTATCAACCCGGAAGTGGCATCCCAATTACGCTGATTGGCTATAGCGGCGGCGGTCAAATGTCCGTTGCATCTGCGCCTTACCTGAAACGGGCAACGGGTGCGCCGATTGAGGTCATTTCCCTGGGTGGAGTGATGAGCGCCAATAACAATCTCCTCAAGCTGGAGCATCTCTACCACGTTGCGGGAGATAAAGATGTGGTTGAGCGGATTGGTCCAGCCATTTTTCCCGGTCGCCGCAAGTGGTTTCCTCTGTCTTACTGGAATCGGGCAATGCGGCGGGGCAAAATCACGCTGCTGTCGCTGGTAGGCGTAGGACACCAGGTTCCCGGTGGCTACATGGACCCGCAAGCGATCCTGCCAGACCAACGCACCAATCTGCAAGCCTCCATTGAACTGATTCTGCAAGTTCTGCGGGGTGAGATCCTGCTAGCGGATCAGACCATTCCGCGAAAAGCCAGCAATTATTCGCTGTATCAGCAGGTCGCTTTTCTCCATGCTGACTATTACCCGCTCAACCAAACCGTCGATCCAACTCTATACCAACCGATTCACCCGTGGATGGGGCGGTTAATTTTACCCAAACCAGAAGAACGCGCCCAAGTGCAAGGCGCACTGTTTGAGGTGCATCACGCGCCCGCAGAGTATCAGTCGTTAATCGGGCAAGTGGTAAATCTGCGCTGGGCAGATCGCCCAATTCTCAAAAAACTGGTGATGGCGGTGACGAAGGACGTTCACTTTAGCGCCGATGCCGAATATGGCAGCAAGTTTGGCGGATCGGTGAACCCCGATCGCCTGAATCACTGGCGACAGGTCGATCCATTAGAGTCTCTAGCGGGATCTCGTCCCGTTGATGACATGATGGTGATGCTGAATCATCCGGTTGACGTTGAGCAGACGGAGAGCCGCAGGGCTGACGAGTGGATCGGTGAAAATCAACCGGTCAATCTCTACATTCGTAGTTTGCCCGTAGAAATTACGGGGCGTTACTATGCGGTCGTTCAGTTTTTGGCACCCGTGGCTGAGGACCAGTATCGCGTGGTGCATTTCAACTTAGCTTCTCGTCAGTTTGATGGTGTGCAGGAAGTCGTTTCGGTGCCCCAAGTTTTGATGGCACCCGAATATGGCAGCTATCCTTCAACCACTCGCGACATTGAGCGATCGCCCTTGAATGAAATGGGTTGGTATATCTATGGCGCGAAGAATGCAGCGGGTGTTTTTGTGGTGCAATCCTTGGCTCCTCGGTCATTGTTTCGCTTGCAGCCAGAGGAAGTTGTCTTTGGGTCGAAAGCGGGCTACCGCTACATTCGTAAACGCGCTTGGGCAGAGGTAGAGGCGCAAAAAGGCAGGATTTCGTCGGTGTTATGCGCGCCAAAATCAAATGGATCATCGGACGCGATTCAAGCGGCGATCGATGATTGGCAGGAAGGCGGTAGCGAAGCGTTCCCGGAAGGAACTCGCGCGCTGCTGATCCATACCTATGGCGGCATTGGCGGCATTCAAAAAGAACCCGCTGCCGCCACGCCGATTTTCTTTGGGCACTTTGCCTTTGGCATGGCTGAGGTCGTGCGAGAACCGCTCACTGATGAACTGCGCTTTGAGATTGTCTATCACCAGGTCTATTGCCAAAATACCGATGGTCTGATTGCTGGAACAATCCACTGGTCGCGCTATATGGGCGATCGCCAAATGGGTTGGGCAGGCACCCGTCCGACCTGCGACCTTCTGGTGAAGCTAGATGCGTTTACGAAAGATTACGACGTGAATGGCGAGAAAAATAGCCCCTTGAATTTAATGATGCGCCAGTTGCAAGTGATGACTTCTCGCTATCGGATTGGGGATGGCACGGGCGCTACATTTGTCGGTCTTGCCAATAACTGCGCCCAAGACTCAAATCAAGCCCTGTTTGCCAGCATTCAACAAACAACTAAGGCGCTGGAAGCAAACCCAGAACTGCTGCGATCGCTGAGAGAAGACCCTGAACAAGCACAGCGGTTTCAAGTCCTCCAGCAGTTAGGGGAGGAACTGCGATCGGAGCTTCAGCCTTTGGGCGGTCCTCGCTCGGATTGGGCAAAGAACGAGTTTAACTTAGGCAGCACAATGGAAGATAACCCGCTGCAAAATTTCAAGACTGGCATGGGAAGCTGGCGCACTATTTTGCCGCGTCTTGCTAGCGACACCGTTGTTCGCCTTTTCTTAAGGCAGGGTGCCAGCGTTTGGGTGCTGCGGACTAGCCAAATTGGCGGTCACGATCCAAATATCGCCCCGATCGCCCCCATGACGCTTTAACCCGACTTACCTTTAACCATCATCATCGTGGGCAAAACGGTTGTAGAGATAGTCCAGAATGTAGTTTCGCATCTTGTAGAATTCCGGGTCTTCCATAATCCGCTCGCGATCGCGGGGTCGGGGAAATGGAATCTCTAAGATCTCGCCAATCTTTGCCGCAGGACCATTGGTCATCATTACCAGGCGATCGGCAAGAAACAATGCTTCATCAATATCGTGAGTGATCATCAACACAGTACATCGATGATCGTTCCAAATCTTCAACAGTTCAACCTGTAACTCCTCTTTGGTAATCGCATCCAACGCACCAAACGGTTCGTCGAGAATCAATACTTCAGGGCGAATTGCCAACGCACGGGCGATCGCCACTCGTTGACGCATCCCCCCCGACAGTTGCCCCGGCGTTTTGTCGGCGGCTTCTGTCAGTCCTACCATTGCCAGATGTTCCTGCACAATCTGCTTTTTCTCAGCTTCAGATTTTTTGGGATATACCGAGTCCACCCCCAGATATACATTTTCGTAGGCACTCAGCCACGGCAACAGCGCATATCCCTGGAAGACCATCATGCGATCGGGTCCCGGTTTAGTAATCCGTTTACCGTGCAAGGTGACTGATCCATCCGTGGGTTGCGAGAAGCCTGCCACCATATTCAACAGGGTTGATTTGCCACAGCCAGAATGACCAATCACACAGACGAATTCGCCTTCTTGAACTTTTAAATTGACTTCCTCCAGCACCACATACTCACCCTTGGGAGTGGGGTAAACCTTAGAAACATTGTCGATGACGAGAAACGGTTCTTGATTACAGATCGGAGAATTTGTGGTGGATTGGGTGGTTATAGTTTGCATCGTTAGATAATGATGAATGATTGTTAGGAATGAGAGTTAAACAAGTTCGAGATTGGTTAGGGGCGTAGCATTAGGGCAAAAATCCTTGTAAATCACTCATACCAACCTGCCGAATGCTAAGCCCGGATAACCGAAATGTTCGATATTATTTAATCCATGATTGTTAGGATATCGTGAGTGAATGGCTCATTGGCACTTCTGCCATGTAGATATCGTGCTTGATCTCCAAGTTGTTGAGGTAGGCGATCGGATCATCGGCACTGAAGGTTGTGCCATCAAATAGTTGAATCGGACCTCGACTGTAGGTGATTTCAGATAAGCCCAATTCTCGTGCCGCTGTGCTGAATGCACTGACTCGGCAAACTCGCTCTAGAATTTCGACCCAGTTGCGAGGAAAAGGAACATCGCCCCAGCGTGCCATTTGCGTCATCTGCCAGAGATGTTCAGTCCGGCTAGGGCGGTTGACACCCTGACCATAGAATTGATGATGAGCATACTCTTTGGGTGAGGGATGAAGACTACAGATTTGAGAATTGGGATCGCCCAAATAGATGTATTGCAGGTCAGTTCCTAGATATTCGCGGCGAGAAAGGATTTCACGAATTTCTTCGTGGTTTGCCTCATCGGTGCAGTAGCGACAGGCTTCTAAAAGGGCTTTCACTAATGCGATGTGGGTGTTGGGATAGGCGATCGCCCATTCCTCGCGCACACCCAAAACCTTACCAGGATGACCTTCCCACACTTCTAGATCAGTGGCGATCGTGTAGCCAATCCCTTCAATGGCGGCGCGCACGTTCCAGGGTTCGCCCACACAAAATCCATCGATGTTTCCAGCTTGCAGGTTGGCAATCATTTGGGCTGGAGGAATGGTGTTGAGGTGCACTGTGTGATCGGGATCAATGCCACCCGCTGCCAGCCAATAGCGCAGCAACAGATTATGCATAGAGGCTGGATGAACCACACCAAACACATGTTGTTTATTTTGGGTTTCCAACAGCATCCGCTTCAGGTCTTGTAGGGTGTGGATGCCCTCGTCATAGAACCGTTTATCAAGGGTAATCGCATTGCCGTTGCGAGTTAGGGTGAGCGCACTGACCGTCGGCAAAAAACGACCGTCCATTCCGCCCAAGGTCAACCAAATCGGCATTCCAGAGGGCATTTGAGCCGCATCTAGATAGTTGCCTGCAATCCCATCCTGAATGCCACGCCAGCTAGATTCACGCACCAGATTCACTTCATCCAATCCATGATGGGTGAAAAAGCCTTTCTCTTTGGCAACGGCGAGAGGAGCGCAAGCAGTCAGGGGCACAAAGCCAATTTCCAGGTTGACTTTCTCTAATCCGTGGCGGGCGATCGCTCCTGTCTTGCGCGATCGCAGTTTTTTAATCCGCTTTTGTTGATTGAGGAAGTAGATGATTTCACTCCGCATTGAGTAGTAGCTAGGATGATTGATCACTTCTAACCGTCTGCGAGGACGGGGAACATCGACCTCTAGAATTTGCCCAATTTTAGATTCAGGACCATTCGTCAACATGATGACGCGATCGCTGAGTAACAATGCCTCATCCACATCGTGAGTCACCATCACCGCCGTCACCTTGCTTTCATCGCAAATTTGCATCAGGCGTTCTTGCAAATTGCCGCGTGTCAGAGCATCCAATGCGCCAAAGGGTTCATCAAGTAACAGCAACTTGGGACGAATTGCCAAGGCACGGGCGATCGCCACTCGCTGTTTCATTCCGCCCGACAATTGACCCGGTGGCTTATCGGCAGCATGTTGCAAGCCCACCAAATTAATGTGATGTTCAATCACCTCGCGGCGTTCTGGAGCAGGTAAATGAGATAGCACTTCATCCACTGCCAAGGCAATGTTTTCTCGCACCGTCAACCAAGGCAGCAGCGAGTAGTTTTGAAACACGACCATTTTGTCGGGTCCCGGTCGGCGAACTGTCTCACCATCCAGCATGACCACGCCATTAGTGGGCAAATCTAAACCCGCAATCATGTTCAGCAGTGTTGATTTACCACAGCCAGAATGACCAATCAGTGAAACAAATTCACCCTCACGGATGTTTAGATCAATGCCTTTCAACGCGATATAGCGATCGCCATTGGCTAAGGGAAACGCTTTTTCAATGTTTTCAACAGCAACAAAAGATGTCATAGGAATAGGGGTCAGGTGTTAGGTGTTAGGTGTCAGAGGATAGGGGAATGGCGAGTGGCGAAGATTAAATGCACAACCCTCACAATTTCCTTCGTAATTTGTAATTTGTAATTCGTAGTTCGTAATTCGTACTATCGCTGCTCTTCTGGCAAAATTGCTGATTGCAACCAAGCTAAGGATTTGTCGAGGATCAATCCCACCATGCCGATATAAAACAGGGACAAAATAATTTCACTCACCTGACCATTTTGGTAAGCATTCCAGATGAAGGAGCCAATGCCAACCACGCCAGACATGACGATTTCAGCGGCGATAATGGCGAGCCATGCCAGCCCAATCGAGATTCGCAATCCGGTAAAAATGTAGGGCAACGATGCCGGAAACAGTACCTTGAAGAAATATTTTTGCTGCGATAGTTGCAATACACGAGCCACGTTGTTGTAATCCTGAGGAATCTGGCGAACACCCACGGATGTATTGATTAGAATAGGCCAGACCGCCGTAATGAAAATGACGAACAGGGCAGCAGGCTGGTTTTGTTGTAGTGCGGCAAGGGCGATCGGCACCCAAGCTAGAGGCGGCACTGTTCGCAGCAGTTGAAAGATTGGATCGAGAGCTTTAGATAGGGTGTCGTTGAGTCCAACCAGAACCCCGACGCTGATGCCAACGATCGCCGCAAAGGTATAGCCGATCGCCACCCGTTGCAAACTGGCAGCCACCTGCCAGAACAATCCCTTATCTGTGCCGCCTCTGTCATAAAAGGGATAAAGGATCAACATCCATGTGTCTTGCACCACTCGAATTGGACCAGGTAGCGCGGCTCCTGGAAGCAACGAGAAGAGTTGCCAAATGGTGAGAAAGATGACGATCGCGATCGTGGGTGGGATTAAATCTTTGAGTCGTTCTTTCAACTTCAACCGTGCTAGAAATGAAGAGTCAAACCGTGTTTCAGAGGGTTGTTTACCGGCGATCGTCATGGATATCTCCTTAAATTCAGTGATGAGTAAATACTGCTGTCCTTGGCTTCAGCAAGGGGCTTAAGCCCCTTGTTGCTTGTTGGGGTGCAAGTCTTGTCTAAACTCGCTTAATTTTCAAGCTGTCTAAATACGCTTGGGGATTTTCTGGGTCAAACTTAGTGCCATCAAAAAAGGTTTCAACCCCACGAGACGTACTGCTTGGAATATCCGCCGCCGCAACGCCAAGTTCCTTCGCCGCTTCCCGCCAAATATCTTCTCGGTTCACCTGTTTGATCAAGTCTTTCGCTTTGGATAAGGTATCTTTCGGCAAAAAGCCCCAACGCACGCTTTCAGTTAGGAACCACAAATCATGACTCTGGTAAGGATAGGACACACTGCCCTTCTCATCCTTCCAATACAGCACCGCCATTGACTTATCATCCACCGATCGCTCACCCAAGTTGTATTTGCCCATCAGTGGTTCAAGTAAAACCTTCTCTGGCACCCCAAAGTATTCGCGCTTAGCCAGAATTCCCGCTAACTCCTTGCGATTGTCAAAGTTGTCGCACCATTGCTGGGCTTCCATCACTGCCTTCAGGATCGCTTTGGTCGCCTTGGGATACTTGTCTACCCAGTCTTTGCGAATTGCCAAATATTCTTCGGGATGATTCTTCCAAATCTCCGCCGTCAGGGTTGAGATGAAGCCAATCTTATCAGACACAATCCGGTTGGGCCAGGGATCGCCAGTGCTGAAGGCATCCATTGCTCCCCGTTTCATATCGGCAACCGTTTGAGCCGTGGGCACTGTCAACAATTCCACTTCTTTGTCGGGGTCAATGCCATTTCCGGCTAGCCAATAGCGAATCCAAAATTCTTGATTGGCTTTGGGAAAGGTGTATGCCGCTTTGAATTTTGCCCCGTCTGATTTCAATTTGTCAAAGAAGGCAGCTTGTCCAGATATTTTAGTAGATAAGCCTTTACCCGTATGTTTGCTGGCGATCGCAATCCCATTTCCTTGGGTATTCAACTGCGCCAACACATACATCGGCACTTTTGTTTTATCAGTGATGATGCCTTCTGAAATCAGGTAGGGCATGGGCATTTGCCACTGTCCGCCGTCAATTCCGCCACCAGCAGACCCAATTTTCACATTGTCCCGTGCTGCTCCCCAGTTTGCCTGTTTGTCAATCTGCACATCCGGCATCCCGTACTTGGCGAACAGTCCTTTCTCCTTAGCAACAATGATGGATGCCGCTTCCACAATCGGCAAATAACCCAGCTTGACTGTTTTCACTTCCGGCATCATTTCCGGCTTTAGCTCAGCAACCGGACTTGCCACCGGAGAACTTTGGCTTGAAGTGGTGTCTGGTGGATTGCCCAAACAGCCCTTCAATAGAAATGCTGAAGACGATGCTGTGGCGATCGTGATGAATCGGCGACGAGAAACTTTTGAAAAAATAGGCATACTATCTCCTAATATCCCGACCTAAATTGTTAAAAATGTGTAACAGACAAAATGAGTTGTCTTAGTGCAAAACATTGGGTTCAAAAACCCTGATGAGGTAGCTCAGATCTTCTAATCCTCAGGAAGAAGCAGACGGGGAATGCCCGATCAAAAAGCATTGAAGCTACCTGCTTCTTTCATAGAAAAAAATCTATTCAGTTTTGGACAAAGATAATCAAAAATCTATCTTAAAAATACTTTAGCGGCACATGACGCAAAAAACAATTGGAAAATGTATAGAAAGTTACTATGACAAAGCTAAAGATTTAGTTATGTCTGCTCTCTCAGAATTTCTCAAGGCTATTGAGTTGTCGATCGCGTCTCAATTGATTGACTTTAGACAATAGATTAGGAGAAAACCGAGCGGATTTAACCGCGATTCCTATGGATCGTTTCACGAATCGCCAATTCTATTGATAGACTAAGGAAGCCTTTTCTACTGGAAACTACGTTTATGCAAAAGCGTCTTGTGTATGACAGCACCCATGTGATGCAACGTGCCGATGAATTGATTGGAGCGGCATCTAATCGCTATCGCATTACGGTTCAGGTTGCCAATCGTGCCAAGAGACGGCGCTTTGAGGATTTTGATAACAACGAAGACCCTTCCATGAAGCCAGTGCTGCGGGCAATTATGGAAATGTCTGATGAATTGACTCAGCCTGAAATCATTGGTGAATAGTGGTTTCGGTTCGATGAAAGCGCGACTGATGAGGGTTGAGTGAATCATGCCAAATTTCCGTCGTCTAGTCGCGATCGCCGTCGGTTTAATGATCGCAATAGGATCTGCGCTCACGACTGGAGATGGGTTTGTAGAATGGCAGCCTTCATCGGCGATCGCTCAACAAATTGTGCGTTCAGAAGGAGTCTGGCGCACCGTTTATGAACAGCTTCCAGACTTTCCACGCGAAAATCAATACGTTAGCAAAGAAACGGGCAAAGTCGCCTTGGAAGATACGCTGGTGAGTCGGCTGATTCGCTATCATCTCTATGTCAAAGGGCGACCAGCGCTTTATCGCTTGGATTGGAAGATCACCCTTGCCGAGTATCTGGGTTTGACAGGAGCGCTAGAAACTGGCGAATATCCTGGGGCAGCCAAACTGAAAAAAAATCCTGTTGAAGGAGATGTGGCAGCCATTCGCAAGCTAAACCGCGCCCAACGAGATGCCCTCGTGCAAGCCTTGGTGAATGGGTTTTCGACCCCATCTGGGCGATCGCCCCTCCCCAAGCCTCCCTCCAACTAGCTTCCCTTTTCTCTCTTCCCTTTTCCCCTATGGCTCGACTGCTTAAAACTGGCATTGGCTGGCGGGTTGGTTGGGATGCGGACGCAGCTACTTTTCAAGGTTTAGTGGGTGCAGACGATTGGGCACTAGAGCTAACGACTGCTGAACTTGAAGAGTTTGCTCGATTGCTTAACCAGCTTGTGACCGCGATCGCCCAGATGCAATCCGAGTTAATGGATGAAGAAGCGATCGCTTGTGAAGTAGAAAGCGATTTAATTTGGCTAGAAGCGAATGGCTATCCTCACGCCTACAGCTTACATCTGATGCTGCTGACCGGACGACGCGGCGAAGGACATTGGACTGCCGACGTAGTGCCGGAACTGCTTCAAGCGGTGCGATCGCTGAAGGTATTTTAAGATAGCAAAACTTAGAACAGAATCATGGTTAAGGTATGATTCACACAGAAATCTAAGATTTGGTCAGCAATGTTCAATTCAGGGCAGTCTAACAAAAGATTGTTTCAGCTTCATGGCTGCACAAACATTGCTAAATCTAAATATTACTGAATTAAGGGGTCTACCATCATGCCAAAAGCAACCATTAATGCGGATACCTTTCTCAAAAAACGTGTTTTAGCTGCCAATGATTTGCCAGATGCCGATAAGATTTTTATGGAAAAGGGCAAGACTTTTAGCGTCACTGAGTTTAGCCCCGATCGCAACCAACATATGCGCCTGATGTTGGCATCTCCACTCACCGCCAAGGATGGTAAGTCAAAGCTCCAGGAAGTCTACGTCTACGATCCTCACATTACTGTCGAAGGAGAAGACGCTAAGCAAGTGATCAAACTGGATGTGCCTTACTGCTCTCAGCTAAACAATGACCCCGCAGTTTTTGGACCCGGCTGGCGACAGTGCAACACCACCAGCAACACGATGCTGGCAGATTTTTTGCTAAAAGGAGATATTTCTAAACAAGCCAAGCAACAAGGTTCTCCTGAGCCAGAGTCAGTATATATGCGAATGGTCAACAAATATGGCGACACCATTGACCACACTGCTCAAACTAAAGCATTGGAAGACCTTGGCATTGAATCCTATTTCACCTACACGCTTTCTGGAAAAGATGTGTTGTTATCACTCAAAGCAAGCATTCCAGTAGTCGTTGGGTTTGCCTACAAAGGATCGGGTCACATTTGTATCATCGTCGGGCATGATCCAGTAAACAAAGTTTGGCTGGTGCATGATCCTTATGGAACCCGCTATGGATATAGTGACTCCTATGATGTGGGCGTTGGTGGTAAATATGATTCCTATACCTATAGCGTCATGCAAATGATTCTTTGGGATCAAGGCAGTGAAGCAGGTTGGGGAAGAGTTGTAACCAGCATCAAAGGCAAGCCTACTGGTTTGCCTATGGGACTGTAGAAAAGTACGGGGTGTGAGGTGCGAAGTTTTGACTTTGATGTGAATCATCTGACTTTGCCCTCATTGCCTCATCACTATTTAATAGTTAGGCAGATGTGCTGCTTCTAACCGCAGAGTTTGTTCCGCTTGGGCGATCGCATCGTAGGTCGTTTCTATTGCTTCTGGAGCCACAGAAATTGATGTGATGCCCCAGCGAATCAGGTCGGCAATCAGTTCTGGGTAACGCACAGGCGCTTCTCCGCAAATTGAGCAGGGAATGTGATTTTCCTGCGCTTGACGAATCAGTTGGGCGATCGCTCGCTTCACAGCCGGATGCCGTTCATCAATTGGTGCCCCAGTTTGAGGTTGATTGCGATCGAGATCAAAGAGAAGCTGAGTTAAATCATTGGTGCCGAGAGCAATGCCCTGCACTCCAGCTTTCACATAGTCGGGTAGTAGAAATAGGACAGAAGGCACTTCCGCCATGATCCAAAGTTGAAAAGTAGGATGCTGAGTCAGTCCAGCCTGTTCTACGCGATCGCGGCAAAACTCAAATTCTTCCACCGTTCGCACAAAAGGTAGTAGCAAACAAAGGTTCGTTGCACCCGCGTGTTGCATCTGCGCTAGGGCTGTCAGTTCTAAATCGAATAAAGTAGGATCGGCTTGATAGCTACGGGTTCCGCGAAGCCCCCACTCCGGCGGAGAACTGGTACTTATGGATGTCAAAGGACGAAACTCCTGAGGGCGCAAATCGAGAGAACGATAAAAAACGGGGCGTGGGCTGATTGCTTGAGCGAGGGGCAGTAAACTTTTTGTGAAGCCTGCAATCAACTCAGCGCTACTATGGGGCTGAAACCAAGTCGTAGGATGCTCCGTTCCTAAAATTGAGGGTGCTAACAGTTCGGCTCGAATCAGCCCAATGCCATCAATTGGCAGTGTCATCAACATTTCCACCTGTTCTAGATGGCTTAGGTTGACCATCAGTTGAGTGGCGATCGCCGGACGAACCGTTTCACAATCCTCAGATGATAAATCGGTTGAGTGAACTGTGCTGTGATTGACCGGATGAGTGAATGAGTCAGGATGGACTTTGAAAAACTGGGGAACGCGATACACCCGACCGCGATCGCCATCCACCCAAAGGAAGTCTCCAGGTTGAATCTTATCCGTTGCCTGGAGCGCACCGACCACCGCCGGAATGCCCAATGCTCTTGCCACAATCGCGCTATGACTGGTTAAGCTACCCTGTTCCATCACAATAGCGGCAGCATTTTGCAATAGCGGCAACCACTCAATCGGCAGAGTTGTGGTCACAATAATTGAGCCTATTGGCAACTCTGAAGGAAGGTCATCTTCTATGGGCAAAATCCAAGCAGGCGCGATCGCGTTTCCCGGTGAAGCCGCCATTCCCGATGCCACCAGTAATGCTTCTGATAAGGCTTGTGATAATGGTTCTGGCATGAGCGCCTGAGTAGATTCGCGATCGGGTATTGCCGTCATAGGTGAACATTGGGTTTTTGACAGCACGGGCGTAGATTTGAGCGGAATCACCTGAACAAACTCGAAGGCTGGTGTGCCATTTTGGGAATGCAATATCCATTCAAGCTCAACTGGCAGGCTAAATTCTGCCATCACTTGCTGCCCCAATTTAGCCAGATGAATCACCTGCTCTTCCTCTAAAGCAAAGCTTTCTTGCTGAGCCGCGTTGAGAATGTGAATTTGCAGTGGATGAGAATGGGATGGAGATGCGATCGCTGCTGCTTCAATTGAACGAACTTTCACCGATCCGATCAGGGGTTGAATGGGGTGCCAGTTTTTTGGAGTGTTTGATAGAGCCGCTTCCCACTTAGAATCGGGGAATGAATCGGGTAGAACATCGGCTCCCTGTAAGCAATAGGCAATGGTTCTAACGCCCAACTGTTTCGCAGTAATAATTCCCTCTGAGGCTTTAACTTGATAGGTGTCAGGGACAACTTCCCCACGGGCGATCGCCATTCCCAAACCCGGTGTCGCCTCAATTTTTACTTGGTCATCCACTAAACGTAATGTTCCTGCCGCGATCGCCGCTGGAAT
>CASBQE010000461.1 GCA_949127665.1 Synechococcales cyanobacterium PMM_0083 | reverse complement strand
TGTGATTGCCCAAATTCTTGACAGAATGCTAAAAGATCTAGTCAGCGAACGGTATCCATCTGCGGATGCGGTCATGCGAGATTTGCGATCGGCGCTGTCTCGCCCTGCGGCAGGATCACCCACAACTGCCTCTAGCGCTGCTTCCTCGCAAACACCTCAACCCACCTCTTCACCGCCCTCGTCTCAGCCGCGCAGTGCCCCAATTGCCCCAGCATCCCCACCTGTTAATCCTTCTGGGCAATCTCGCAGTCAATCTGGTGCTGTCGCGTCCTCCCGACCCAGTGTTTCAGCAGGGCGACTGTCCACTCCATCATCCGGTCAAGGAAACCGCTGTTTACATACCCTCACCGGGCATTCTCGTTGGGTGATGGCGGTATGCATCAGTCCAGATGGTCACTCGGTGATCAGTGGCGGATTGGACGATGCAATTCGAGTGTGGAATTTGGAAACAGGCACTTTGATGCAAACCTTGAAGGCACACACTAAACCCGTTAACTGTTTATCTATCAGCCCGGATAGCCGTATGTTAGCCAGTGGCAGCGATGACCACACGATTAAACTGTGGAACCTGACCAATGGCAGTTTGCTGCATACTTTAAAGGGGCACTCTGACGATGTAAAGTCGGTGGCTTTTTATGGCGTGGGTCATCTGCTTGCCACCGGCGGGGCGGATCGAACCGCGCGCATTTGGCAATTGGTAACGGGGGAAGCCCTACGAGTTTTTTCCAATACGGCAGGGATGATTCGAGCGGTGGCGGTCAGTTCAGATAGCCAATTGCTAGCTAGCGGTGGATTGGATAATCAAATCAAGCTGTGGAGTTTGAAAACAGGTGACGTGATCCGCACACTGCCCAAAAGCCATTTCGGTGCTGTGAACGCGATCGTGATCGCCCCCAACAGCAAAATCCTCATCAGCGGCAGCAAAGATAAAACCCTCAAAATCTGGAGCCTGACCACGGGCGAAGTCATTCGCACCCTCACCGGGCACACCGATTCAGTCAATTCTATTGCGCTCAGCGCCGACGGCAAAACCCTAATCAGTGGCAGTAGCGATACCACCATCAAACTGTGGAACGTAGAAACAGGTGACCTAAAAGCCACCCTCAGCGATCACGTCAGTGGCGTAAATGCCGTCAGCATCAATGCCAACGGCTACCGAATCGCCAGCGGCAGTTCAGACAATACAGTAAAAATATGGCAAGTGAGGTAGGAGAGATACGCAGCTTAAGGCGTGTCATGAAATAGGAGCCAAGCCAGTCTAGATTAATTTGAGCGCCTGATTACGACTCAGCTTCAGATCCTTTATTGGGATTTGGGATAGCAATGAGGGTTTCGATTTTCTCATTTTGATCCAGGTCGAAGATGCGATCGCCGGCTGTATCCCGTCCTTTCATCGGCACTGCTGCTAAATCAAGGCGCACCATGCGGTCTTGGCTAGTGAGTAACATCACCTCGGTTTCAGAGCGTACAGAAGTTAATCCAGCTAATGCATCAGTTTTTATTTTGAACTGCATCCCATAGGCACCCAATCCACCTGGAGTAGACAGCCGCAACAGGGCAACAGGCATCTGTTTGGCATAGCCTCTTTCCGTTACCAGCAACAAGATTCCGCCCTGAGAAGCGGTTGCTGCACCCACTAGCCGTTCTCGCTTACCCAACCGCATCACCAGTTGCCCTTGAGCCGTGCGGCTTTGAATGGGTAGATGGTCGTCATTTACCTCCACGCGCACCATCCGACCGCTGGATGCGGCAATCACCAGTTGTTCGCCCGGTTGAACAATCGTAATGCTAGCGATTTGATCTGCTTCTTTCAGCTTGAGGGCGGTTAAACCTCTGCCAGTTAAACCCATAAAGTCTTCCAAGAGTAAACGCTTGACTCGCCCCTGTTGGGTAACAATCAGCAAGTTCTTGCCTTCACAGTCATCCGGCAAGATGAAACTGCCCACAATTCCAGCCGAATCACTTTGGACAGCAGCAGGCAGCAGCGTGATCAGGGGTGCCCCTTTAGAGCGCGCCGTCGCTGGCGGGATGTCGTCTACCCGGATGGCATAGGCTCTGCCACTGCGAGTCATCGCTACTAACTCTTTGGCGGTGGTCGTGAACTGGGTTTGCACGGTGAAATCGTCCAATTCAGTCAAGGTTGCCGAGGTCGTTTCGCTATTGCGGTTGCGGGATTGCCGTTGAAAGACTTTGGGTGTGATGCGTCTGACATAGCCGCGTTGGGTCACTTCCAGTACGGTTTCTGTAACTTCAGTGTCATCTAGTGCGGAGTGCGGAGTCAGAAGTGCGGAGTCAGAAGTTTGAGATTGAGATTTTTTTCCGGCTGAGCTTTGGCTTTTGGTTTCGGTTTCTAATGGTTGTTCTGCTGGGGACTGAGTGCCGATCGCCAAAATTTTTGTGCGCCGTGGATCACCAAACTTTTTCTTTAGCGATCGCAGGTCTTTTTTCAGCGATTTCAATAGTTCGTGGCGATCGCCCAAGAGCGATCGCAATCCTGACATTTCGGCAGTCAGTTCCTTCGCTTCTGTTTGCAATTTTTCTCGCTCAATTCCAGTGAGGCGGCGCAGCGGCATGGCGAGAATGGCATCCGATTGGCGATCGCTGAGGTCAAACCGCTGCTGAAACTCAGTTTTTGCCGTAGTGCCATCGGGCGCACCGCGAAGAATTTCGATCACCGCATCCAGATTTTCGAGCGCAGTTAGTAACCCTTCCAGGATGTGATGGCGGTTTTCAGCTTCGGTCAGTTGATGCTGATAGCGCCGCGTTAGGGTTTCTTCCCGAAAAGCCAAAAAGCACTGAAGCATATCCCGCAGAGGCATTTGACGAGGCAAGCCATGATCTAATGCCAGCATGGTGATGCCAAAGTTGCTTTGCAGAGCAGTTTGGCGGTAGAGCGCGTTGAGAACTTTTTGCGGATGGGTGTCTCGCTTCAGCTCAATCACCACCCGAATGCCATCGCGATCGCTTTCATCGCGCAAATCAGCAATGCCCTCCAGCTTTCCCTGGTTCACCAGGTCTGCCATCTTCTCAATCCAGCCCGCCTTATTCACCTGAAACGGCAGTTCCGTGACGATGATTGCCGTGCGGCGATTCCGTCCTCGCCCAAAAGGAACCTCTTCAAACCGCGACACGCCGCGCACAGGCACACTGCCTTTGCCCGTGGTGTAGGCTTCCCAAATGCCCTGGGTGTCAATAATTTCGCCGCCCGTGGGAAAGTCTGGTCCAGGAATCAGTTGCACCAGTTTCTCATCGGGCAACGTGGGATTGTCAATCAGGGCAATCAGTCCGTCTACCACTTCACCGAGGTTGTGGGGTGGAATGTTAGTCGCCATGCCGACGGCAATCCCCGAACTGCCATTCAGCAGCAGAATCGGCAGTTGCGCGGGCAGCACCGTGGGTTCTTGCTGGGAGTTGTCAAAATTGCCAATGAAATCAACGGTGGCATCGCCAATCTCGGTGAGCAGTGCCTCATTGCCAATCGGTGCCAGCCGCGTTTCGGTGTATCGCATTGCGGCGGGCGGATCGTCATCTACGGAGCCAAAGTTGCCATGACCGCCCAGTAATGGATAGCGGCTAGAAAATTCTTGCACCAAGCGAACCAGCGCATCATAAACTGATTGATCGCCGTGCGGATGATATTTGCCCAAAACATCCCCCACTACCCGCGCACATTTGCGGTAAGGGCGATCGGGCACTAACCCTAGTTCATGCATTGCGTATAAAATGCGGCGATGCACGGGTTTAAGTCCATCGCGCACATCCGGCAAAGCGCGCCCAACGATCACACTCATGGCATATTCGAGATAGGACTGCTGCATTTCGGTATGCAAAGCAGTCGCAATCACCTGTCCACCAGAAAACACATCTAACTGTTTAGCCATGAGCTTTTCCTACTATCTGCACTTCTCACGCGCGTTGTGTAATCTAGAACTGACACCATTTAGCATAATGGCAACTTGAGAACTGATCTTCTCTATTCCCTGATATAAAGTCTTATTTGCTGTTTTGCCAACTTTTTGACGCTGAATCCATTAGTAAGGAGCATGGGATGAAGACAGTTTTGATTGTGGAAGATGACCTGATGAATGCTAAAATTTTCTCGAAAATTTTGCAAAAGCGAGGCGGTTTAGGAGTGCGGCATACAGAAAATGTGGATGAGGTCATGCAAATTGCTCAAGACGGCGAGGCGGATATTATTTTGATGGATGTGTCGTTGGCGCGCAGTGTTTACCAAGGTAAGTCAGTAGATGGCATCAAGATTACCCAAATTTTGAAAAGTGACCCCAATACGGCTAAGTTGCCGATAATTTTGGTAACTGCCCACGCCATGGAGGGCGATCGCGAAAGTTTTTTGAAGCAAAGCGGGGCGGATGGCTATATTTCTAAGCCCGTGATTGATCATCAAGCATTTGTCGATCAGGTGTTGGCGTTGCTCCCAGCCTAGGAAAGGCGTTGGCATAGCCTCTCCTAGGGAGAATCGCGCATTTTCAGCACGAGCATGTGAGCAAATTAGGGGCATCACCAACCAAACCCTTCAGAGAACATAAGTACTACCCTAAACCAGATTTAGTCAAGTGTCTCAAAATTTTTCAGGAATAGATTTTATAAAAGATCGGATTTTTATCCATAAAGTAAAGGGCACAGTTGCCTGCCCGCTCTGTACGTGTTTGCATAGCGATGCGATCGCATAACGTAATGTAAGCTTTTAGCTTTTACTTATGATTCAAAAGTTTGATATGCGACAGTTCTCAGCCTCAGCCCGATCTAGTTATTAACTGCCACATCAGATGACTTGGCACGACGGCGACGTTTCAGCACCAGAATGCCACCACCAATCAACAGCAATTGTAAATTCAAAAAATTAGGAGGTATTGGCAGATATTCCAGATTGCGAGTCAGAGAGCATCAAGGCAATCAACTGCTGCCAACTCTGAAAAATCAAGTATTCTGTCAGGGCTTGAATGTCGTTGAAGAAGCCTTTACAAGTGCCCCGTTGTTTTCGGATTTGCTGGGAGATAGCTTACCTTCCTACATGTGGATGGTTTGGCGTTTGCCAAGTTGGTTCATCTGCTTTTACAGTGAGCGATCGCTTTACTAAATAAAACTCCCACTTCTTATTCAACATCAGCAAGTGGGAGTTTTTTATCAACCAATGGTCACACAGACGAAAAATATCTCGGCGTACCGCAAGAAAAAGTGTTGCGACAAAAGATTCTCGTTATGGGGAAGTATGTGAAGGATTTGTTATAGTGGTTAACATAACGCAACAAATTACTTTGAATATGAAATACGCATAATTCAGTTAGTTTGTTTTTGAGGAAAGATCTCCAACACAGACAGCTTCCTATCAGGCTCACCGTCCTTCTAATGTTTGAACAAAAGAGGCAGCTATGAATCAATCAACCGAACTTACCCTAGAGCAAGAATTCAGCCTCAGACGGTTTGCAGATCAAGTGCAAGAAATGTCTCGTGAGCAAGCTCAAGAATTCTTGATTGAACAGTATCGTCTGATGATGGTTCAGGAGAAAATGTACCAAGATCTCCTGAAGCACGAGTGGCAATCTGACATCGCTGCTCTTAAAGCTGGCAAGTAGTCAGAAATTAGCACTATCGGCAAGCAAAAAAACTTAAATTCAAAAAGTCTGAGATCTTAGAAAACAGCAAGCTTTGAAACTGATATCTCACGGTTCGCCGATTTTTGAGCGAGGTGGTCAGATTGGGCTAGAGTCTATCAATGAAGAAGCCTGTAACCATTACGACCGAACGAGTTGATGATATTCCACTGCTTTTAGCGCAG
>CASBQE010000460.1 GCA_949127665.1 Synechococcales cyanobacterium PMM_0083 | reverse complement strand
GCACCGACGGTTGCCAACTTCTTTGATGGGGAAGATAGCGTGTTGGTGATGGATTCAGATCCAGCCATTCAGCAAAATCGTTTGAATTTACTGGGCGTGTTGCGAAATCATGCGCGGGTGCTGGCAGATTTTGGCGCGATCGTGAAGAGTTAGAGCCTTGAAAAATTAGTCCAAATTTAGTCCAGCCCATTTTCGCGAAAATACAAATCTCCCTGAAATTACTTCTGAGATTAACTCTCACAACCTTAAAAAAGTTCTGACTAATTGCGGAATCCGCAATTAGTCGGAGAGCTTATTGACTCAGCTATTTCACACTGCGAAATAGTCTAGGCGATCGCCCATGGTAAGAAACTGAGCAAGATTGAAAAACAAATCACCGCTCTCAAAACCAACCTAGAAAAACTGGAATTGAAAGCAGCTATGAGATACAAAACTAGCGATCTCTTTACTCATGTGTGCTGCATAGATGTTCCTTCTAAGTTGGCTCCTTCTAAATGGCAGCCCTTGAACAGGCATCCTTCTAAGTTCGCTCCTTCTAGGTTCGCTCCTTCTAGGTTCGCCCCTTGGAGACTAGCATTGCTCAGATCCGCTTTTTCTAGATGCGCCAAGTGGAGATTCGCTTTCCTCAAATTGGCTTTAATCAGCGTGACACTAATCAATCTGATAGTCTCCAAGCAAGCTCCCTGTAGGTTCACTCCATCCAAGGAAGCTCCCTTAAACACTCTTTCTCCCGAACTGTATCTTGCTAACAATTCACGAGCGCTGTCTGCAGGCTGATTAAACATTTTTTTCGTAGCGAAAGCTACATTCCACGATAATACTCTCAGTATGACAGGTGAAAACACATCGACTTGTAAACAAAAAAGCGATCGCTTTTTTGTTAAGCGTAGTTAAGCAGATGCGTGAAAATAATGTGGATAGTAGTTTCAGGGATTGTAACGCGATCGCTCTGGTAGGGGTTCTGATACTGCGAGTGAGTTGTTGTACTCTGGGCTTATGTAAACTCTGTTTTGCAAGGAAAGGGATTCTATGACCGTGCAAAAAGCTACAGATTCTAATCATTTTGATGCCTCTGAAGACTGTGGGGAGAATCGAGTCGAGGTTATCACCGTTCGCCCTGATGCCGAAACATTAACCCGTCAACGCCTGCCCTATTTCATAGGCATTTCTGAAGCCACGGCTGGAGCGAAGGGAATTTCGATGAATTTAGTCATTATTCCTCCCGGTGGATCGGCTGAGCCACACTTGCACCGAGATTACGAAACTGCAATTTATCTGATTAAGGGGCGTGTAGAAACCCGTTATGGTAGAGGTCTCAAGCAGTCTGTTGTCAATGAAGCGGGTGATTTTATCTTTATTCCTCCCAATGTTCCCCATCAACCCCATAACCTCAGTGCGACTGAACCCGCTCATGCACTGGTGGCTCGTAATGATCCAAACGAGCAGGAGAATGTTGTTCTCTACGATCCAGATTTAGAGAGTTGAGTGTGATTAGCGTTGAGAAAGAGAAACCTCTACCAAAGATCTCTCAAGTTGAAAATGATGATTGTTGCAGCGATCGCCCTTCATATTAATCCTGTGAAGGGAGATCGCGCCGACTAAACTGAACAGCAAAACATAGATTGCCGTTAACGCTGCAAAGATAACCAGCCAATCAACAATGATAAAAACACATCAATAAAAGCGCATCAAATAACAATTATTTCCTTTATCTAAGGGAATTCCATCTCTAGGATGATGATAAGTCAACAAATTAAGAGGACTGTAAGATTCTAATCGGTCAAGTCTTCTGGGCTTAAAATTTGTGGGCTTAAAACGCGAACGCAAGTTGTCTCATAATCTAATTTGAGTCTATATATTGGTCTTAAGTAAAGATGATCGAGTCCTACTTAAGACGAGCTTGAAGATTGTTCCCTGTTTACAAATCTGAATGAGAAACTCACCCAAACAGCTTTTATATTTGTTTGCCAAGCTAAAATGCATAAGGGGAATTCTGGCAGATTTCATACGAGTTAAATGCAATGCCTGAAAACATAGATAAACACGCAATTTTTGATTGGATCAAGCGAAACCCTTGGTTAATTGTGCCAGTGCTTGGGCTAATCCCATTGTTCAATCTACCGTTTGCAAAAAGTCAATCATCGCTACCGTCTACTTCAGTGGGAACTTCCACCCCGGCGCTGCCTAACTCAGTGGCAACGCTGCCATCGGTGGCGATGTCGCCATCGCCTGGTGTAGCACCTTCTCCTCGCCCAGCTTCAACTCCGACCTCTATTCCTGTTAAAGCGATCGCTCCAAAAAAAACAGCTTCATCCTCTCGTAAATCTGTGGCATCATCTATTCCACTGCCTGCCAATTTATCGGTTGATGGTGCGATTGAGATGAGAGTAGCGATCGCGGCTGGAGTAACCAGTTTGCCGATTAGCACGTCCACAGGGGGTGTGATATTAGATGTTAAGGGGCGACCAATTCACGCACTTCCCGCTCAGTCTACTTATACGCTGCAACCCAATGGACAAGGGCTGTTGATAGATTCCATGCAGCTTCCCTCTATTGTCGTGATTGACTCAAATCCTAATGGGTTGATTCGAGTTGGCGATCGCGATTATCGAGGGCGAATGCTGATTGTGCTTCAAGAGGGGCGTTTGTGGGCAGTGAACTACGTCAGTATGCAACATTACCTCTACAGTGTGGTGGGTAGTGAAGTTTCGCCCAGTTGGCCCATGGAAGCGTTGAAAGCTCAAGCTGTAGCTGCGCGATCGTATGCATTGACTTACCACATCAAGCCTGTAAACCGTCAGTTTTATGACATGGGTGCTGATGAATATTATCAAGTCTACAAAGGGATTGAAAGCGAAGCAAGCAGCACCAAGCAGGCAGTAAACAGCACTGGAGGCGAGTTTGTTAGTTATCGAGGTGGAGTGGTGGAATCGCTCTATGCAGCAACAGACGATATTGTGATTGAGGCATTTCAAGGAAGGGGAATGAGCCAAGTTGGGGCTTTAGCGCTAGCAGAAAAGGGACATGGATATCGCGCCATTCTTGGAAATTACTATGCTGGAACGGGCATCGGACGAATTGAGATGGATATGGAATAGTCCTGAAGGGGCAGAGTTAGGCGATCGCATTCCTACCATTGATGGGTGGCATCTTTCATAGTGCGATCTAACTTAAT
>CASBQE010000459.1 GCA_949127665.1 Synechococcales cyanobacterium PMM_0083 | reverse complement strand
TCTAGGATTGAAATCTGGGCGATCGCCCCCCGCCAAAACTCGTCTGTGATAGCGTTGAAAGAACAAAACTTGGGAAAACCCCGATGGCTGAAAGCACCCAACTTAAACATCACTCTAAATATCACCAAGATTTTGTTGCTTGGTGCGAAGACACGGTTGCCCAGCTCAAAGATCGAGATCTTGATGGGCTGGATTTTGAGGCATTGATTGAGGAGATTGAAAGCTTGGGACTCAGAGACAAACGAGAATTAGAAAGTCGCTTGCGGGTCTTACTAGCCCATCTTCTGAAGCGATCGTATATCCAAAGTCCCTACGATTATCGCGGTTGGCAAAATACGATCGCTGAGCAACGCAGTGAAATAGAGCTTTTATTAAAACAATCTCCTAGTCTAAAAAACTACTTTGTAGAAGTATTTGAGGACTCGTGGCGACACGCCCTCAAACGAGTTAAACAGGACTATCCAGCAGTGAATCTTCCCAATGAGTGGGAGTTTAGCCAAGATTTGAACGCGATTCTGCTGGAAAGATTTTGGTTGACCGATGAAAATCCGGAGGGAAGTTGAATGCAAGTTGGTTTTATTGGTATTGGGTTAATGGGGCAGCCGATGGCACAGCGACTTTTGGAGTCGGGCGTATTGTTGACGGTTCATAACCGGACACCCGGCAAACTGGAAGGGTTGAAAGAGAAGGGAGCCGCGATCGCCCCAACGCCGACCGCGCTGATCCACGACTGCGACTGCATTATTTTGATGTTGACCAATGCTGCCGCTGTCAGAGAAATACTGTTATCTGACACGAATCGCGCCTATTTAATCGGCAAAACGGTGATCCAAATGAGTACGATCGCCCCTAGTGAAAGTCGCGTTATCTGTGACGAAGTGGTTGCAGCAGGCGGCGAGTATCTAGAAGCACCCGTTTTGGGCAGCATCCCCGAAGCCACCGCAGGTAAGCTAATTGTTATGGTGGGAGGCGCGATCGAGCAGTTTGAAACCTACCAGCCAATTCTCAGCCACTTTGGCTCAAACGTTCGTCTAATTGGCGGTGTAGGAACTGCCTCCGCCCTCAAACTCGCCCTGAATCAACTGATTGGCTCCCTCACCTCTGCTTTTGCCACCAGTCTCAGTTTTGTTCAACAGGAAGGCGTAGACGTAGAGCAATTCATGGAAATTCTGCGAGGAAGCGCGTTGTATGCTCCCACCTTCGACAAAAAATTGCAGCGGATGCTGGATCAAAACTATACCAATCCCAATTTCCCCACAAAGCATTTGGCAAAAGATATGAAGCTGTTTCAGGCGGAAGCAGAATCACTAGGCTTAAATATTCATATGCCAGCAGCGGTCAACCAAATTTTGCTGGAAGCGATCAATCGAGGATTTGCTGAAGAGGATTACTGCGCCCTGTTTGCGGTGATGAATCAAACCTCTAAATAGGCAAGCGATTGATATCTTGGTTCGAGCCAATCACCACCATCGCGCTGCCTTTTTGCAGTCGCACACTTGGATCTGGATTGATTTCAAACTTGCCGTCGCGACTGACCGCTAGCAGGTTCAAGCCGTAAGAATTTCGCAGTTGCAAATCTGTAATACTTTTGTCGTTAAATTGATCGGGCACCAGCACTTCCACGATGCTGTTGTCTGGGTCAAGCTCAAACCGATCTAAAATGCCAGGGCGAGTCAGAGATTGTGCTAAAGCGCAGCCACACTCATGTTCTGGAAACACTACATGATCTGCGCCTACTTTTTTCAACAGCTTCATATGCACTTCTGAGGACGCTTTAGCCACCACATGGGGCACGCCGCCTTCTTTAACATTGAGGGTTGTGATGATGCTTTCTTGCACGTAGTTGCCGATCGCCACAATCACTGTATCTTGCTCAAACACTCCCGCTTCTTTAAGGGCTGCCGGTTGGGTCGAATCGAGTTGTCGGGCGTGGGTGGCAATGTTGTCAGACAACACTTGGGCAACTCGGTTTTCATCGGAATCGACACACAGCACATCGTAGCCTTGCCGACTCAAAGTAGACGCAACGGCTCGACCAAAGCGACCTAACCCGATCACAGCAAACTGTTTATTCCGACTCGAATCGCGTCGCAAACTATGGAAAAAGCTTAAGGATGATAGGTTGACCACTGCTTATATCGGCACAAAATTTCCTAGATTTTGGAGTTTGCACCGTCTCCTTTAATGAAAGACTTAACTTCTAAAGACTGAACGTTGCTGATATTGAACCATATTGCCGCTATCTAACTTAGCAGAATGTCGAAGCAAATAAATGGTGGAGCGATCGCAATCTCATACCGCTTTTTTAGAACGGACTGATGGCAGTTGTTTATCCAACCAATAGCGTTTCTTCAGGGAAACGAACAAAGCTCGGTTTAGGGTCGCCCAACAGCGCCGCCATCAGCAGCAACACCCCAACCCGTCCGATATACATCATTGCCACTAGCATTAGTTTGGCAAACACCGAAAAGCCCGCATCCACGGTGATGCCAGTGGATAAGCCCACCGTGCCAAAGGCGGAAACCACTTCAAACAAAATCTGGATGAAATTGTATTCTGGATCGGACAAAGAAATCAAAATGGTGATCACAATCACGGCTGCCATAGAGCCGACGGTCACCCCAACGGCTTTCAACACCAGCGTCATCGGAATTTGACGATCATAAAGCTGCGCCTCTTCTTTCCCTTGGAGCACTGCCTTCGTGCAACTGGTCAGGATGCGTAGAGTGGTGGTTTTGATGCCGCCTGCGGTGCCGCCGGGGCTGCCGCCCACAAACATCAGCGCAATGGTAATAAACAGCCCTGCGGTGGTCATTTTGCCAACATCGATTGTGTTGAAGCCTGCCGTTCTGGAGGTGGTTGATTGAAACCATGCCGTCATCAACCGGGTGGGCAGATCCATTGCGCCCAATGTTTTGACATTTTGGCTTTCTACTAGAAAGAAGGCGATCGCGCCTAGTGTCAGCAAAATCAACGTGGTGCTAACCGCAACCTTGAAATTGAGCGAGAAGATCATGCGTTTCTGCTGGCGGCTCAAGCGTCCACGCAACCAGAGGTACATTTCAAAAATCGCTTCGTAGCCAATCCCGCCAAAAATAATTAATCCTGGAATAACGAAATTAATTAAAGGGGACGCTTGATAGCCCACGAGGTTATCTGAGAAAACGCTAAACCCGGCATTATTCCAAGCGCTAACGCTATGAAATATAGAAAGCCACAAGCCCTTATCTAAGCCATATTTAGGCACAAACACCAGCAGCAGCAAAAAGACACCCGTTAGCTCAAACAACAGCGTGGTGGCGATGATGGAACGAATCAGTTGGCTGGCTCCATGAATTTCGGTGCGATCGAGCGCTTGCTGAACTGCAACTTTATTTCGCAGCCCCATTCGTCGCCCTAATAGCAACAGCAAAAAGGTAGTGGCGGTCATGTAGCCCAAGCCGCCAATTTGGATCAGCGTCAGGATGAAGAACTGCCCCACCGTGGAAAAATAGGTGCCCGTATCGACGATGATATGCCCGGTGACACACACAGCCGATGTTGCTGTGAACAGCGCCACAAGGACGGTGTTCCAATCCCAAGCTGCGCTAGTCGTAGAAAAGGGCAGGCTAAGCAGCAGTGTACCTGCTGCAATCACCGCCACAAAGCCTAAACAAATGGTGCGAGAAACCGTCATGAATTCACTACGCAATAACTCAAAGTATTTTATCTTTGCACTTTTGATTTCGCATTTTTCACATCGTCTAGAAAAACTTCGTTGACATGGCATGGCGTGAGTTAGGGTGGTTTTGTGATTTTAGTCATAATCACTGGTTCTGATGGATGGATGGATCTAAAGATTAATTGAGTTACCTATGAATTTTTTATGGATTGCTCAATTGAGCGTGGCGGTATTGCTATTAGGAGTGGCGGGATGCACTGAACTGCGATCGCCAATCGCCATCCCAACCGTATCCCCTTCATCCACTGTGGTAGTTAGCCCATCGATTATGCCAAGTGGAGCGGCGATTCGTTCCACGATCCCAAAGGGAATCGCTCAAAAACCTGCCGCCACCAGAGCGCTGGAATATCGGCTAAAAGCAGAAGTGACCAAAAAATCGGGGATTCCAGTTCAATCCATCGTTTGCCCGATCACGGCTAACCCAGAAGATGGAAAACCGTTTGACTGTGAGGCGATGGCAGCCAACCAGACTTTTCTAGTTGCCCTGCGTCCGAAGGGAATTTTACCAGCGACCACTCAGGCTGCCCCAAAGGCAAAGGCTGCGATCGCGCCAACTCCTCAACCTACAATTCCTCAACCCAAACTCCTCAGCCCTTCCCCCAAAAGCGCACTGCAATGGAACACTAAAGGCTTATTGGTATTGCCTAAATTAGAGAAAACCATTCAAAAAAGCATCAAGGCTCAGTTTCAGATTGACGTGAAACCCAACTGCGGCGGCAAACTTCGAGTGGTGAAGCCGGGTGATACATTTACCTGTCAGGTGACCGATCAAAAAGGCACCACCAAGCCCATTACGGTGCAGGTTGATGATGAAAAAGGAAATGTTACCTTGAAATTTTAAAGGGAGCAGAGGATATAAAGTGGAAGGTGTTGTTTAACATCCAACATCGCCTTAGTTTAGCGATCGCATTTTCCTATGATTTTAGCTCTATGACTTCGACGCTCAATCAACGCATTCAAGAGTTTTACGATGCTTCCTCCGGGCTGTGGGAACAGACTTGGGGAGAGCATATGCACCACGGTTACTATGGTGCCGACGGCACGCAAAAAAAGGAGCGTCGCCAAGCCCAAATTGATCTGATTGAAGAATTGCTCGCTTGGGCAGACATCCAACAGGCAGACAATATTTTAGATGTAGGCTGCGGCATTGGTGGAAGTACGCTCTACCTCGCCGAAAAATTTCAGGCATCCGCTACAGGCATCACCCTGAGTCCCGTGCAGGCAAATCGGGCAACCCAACGGGCAACCGATGCAGGACTCGCCCCGATCTCCTCGGCTAACCCATCTGCCTCGGCTCAATTTCTGGTTGCCGACGCATTGAATATGCCCTTTGCTGATAACTCATTCGATTTCATTTGGTCGCTCGAAAGTGGGGAGCATATGCCCACCAAAGAAAAGTTTTTGCAAGAATGCTACCGGGTGCTGAAGCCAGGAGGCACATTTTTGTTTGTGACTTGGTGCCACCGACCAATCGATCAGCAACCGCTGACTGCCGACGAGCAAAAGCATCTTGAAGATATTTATCGGGTATATTGCTTGCCTTATGTGGTTTCGCTGCCAGAGTATGAGGCAATGGCGCGATCGCTCTCCTTCCAATCTATTCGCACTGCCGACTGGTCTACTGCCGTCGCCCCGTTTTGGGATGTGGTGATCGATTCTGCGATCACGCCTGCCGCTATTTTTGGGCTGCTGCTCTCCGGTTGGGGCACCATTCAAGCGGCGCTTTCCCTCGGTTTGATGCAGCGTGGCTATCAACGAGGGTTAATTCGGTTTGGGCTGCTGTGCGGCAAGAAGTGAAGATAAAGGAGTGAGGAAGAGTATGAAACTAGAGCTAGAATCCGGCGTACGGCTTAAGTTTGCCAAACAACCGATCGCATGGCTAAAAGCCTTTTGGAAATTTTCGCGCCCACATACCATCATCGGCACTAGCCTAAGTGTGCTGGCACTATATCTGATCACGATCGCCGAAAGTGGGCAATCCCTCTTCTTCCTTCTCTCTTCCCTTTTCCCTACCCTTCTCGCCTGTCTCTGCGGCAATGTTTACATTGTTGGATTAAACCAGCTTGAAGATGTAGACATCGATCGCATCAACAAACCGCGTCTACCGTTGGCATCGGGCGAATTTTCTCGGCAGCAGGGCGTTGTTATTGTGCTGACAATGGGGCTTTTGGCGATCGCGATCGCTGCCCTGCAAAGTCCCTATTTGCTGGGAATGGTCGGCATTAGCATCTTAATCGGCACCGCCTATTCCCTGCCGCCCATTCGGCTCAAGCGCTTTCCCTTTTGGGCATCCCTTTGCATCCTCACCGTGCGCGGCATCGTTGTCAACTTGGGACTCTTCCTCCACTTTCACTCCCTATTTCCCCATTTGCCATCCGTAATTCGTCATTCGCCATTCGCCATTCCTCCCTCCGTTTGGGCGCTGACTGCCTTTGTAGTGGTGTTCACCTTTGCGATCGCCATTTTCAAAGATGTGCCCGATATGGAAGGCGATCGGCAGTATAACATCAGCACCTTTACGCTCAGATTGGGGCAGAAAAAGGTTTTCAACCTAGCGCGTTGGGTGATTACTGCCAGCTATGTCGGCATGATTCTAGCAGGATTTGCTCGTCTTCCAGGTGTCAATGCTGCCTTTTTAATCTCGACTCATTTGGCACTGCTAGGGATTTTGTGGTTCCGTAGTTTTCAAGTCGATTTAGGCGACAAATTTTCCATCAGCCGCTTTTACCAGTTCATCTGGAAGCTATTTTTTTTAGAATATTTGCTATTCCCGATCGCCTGTCTGATAGCCCCGCCCACAATTTAAGATGAGTGACTCAATCTCATCTCACACTGATTCAAGGGGCTGATTCAAGGGAAAGATGAATGGCGCTTACCAATGCTGACGCTACATCCTACCCATAAATGACAAAGCTCTGCTTGATTTTATATGAACGAAATCCCTCAGTAGCAGACTATTGAGACGTTTTCACTAAATATTCCGGAAGAGTCTTGCCCCATCAAGAAGCTTGAATATCACAGGGCAGAAAGTTTCACCTGAGAAAAAGTTTTCGGGTAAAAGAATGAAAAACCGTAGAGGGTGATATAACTTTCAGGAAAGCGATCAATTGGATATTAATCTTTTTCGATAACCTATACATCAATAGGTAGGTATGCTGAAAAGATTATTCCTGATATGATAGCGCCTGTTATTGGTGTGGTTTGTGAGGATACTACGATGCCGGTTTCTATAGACTTAAGCGGCAAGCCTTTCCACTTTATTGGTGTTGGTGGAATTGGGATGTCAGCCTTAGCGTATGTTTTGGCAAAGCGAAATTTGCCGGTGTCAGGGTCAGATCTTCGCCTTAGTCACATTACCCAACGCTTACAAGAAAATGGGGTTCATGTTTTTTGGAGTCAAGATCCTAGCAATTTAGAGTTTTTTCAATCTAGTCCTGCTGTGGAAGCGATCGCGGCAGTGAGTATCGGAGCTACTTCAGTCACGCTTGCTCCTGTTTCCCCTAAAGTTGCATCCTCTAAGCGCAATCAAAAATTAGATACGCTTCCCCAAGTCATTTGCTCCACCGCAATTCAAGCTGCCAACTTGGAATATCAAGCGGCGTGTGATTTGGGATGTTCGATTCATCATCGCTCTGATGTTCTTGCCGCGCTAATTCGCGAATATCGAGGAATCGCGATCGCGGGAACTCATGGCAAAACCACCACTAGCAGCTTAATCGGCTACATGCTGTTGCAGGCGGGTTTAGATCCAACGATTGTGGTTGGTGGAGAAGTGAATGCTTGGCAGGGCAATGCCTATGTCGGTCAAGGTCCTTATTTAGTGGCTGAAGCAGACGAATCGGATGGATCTTTGGTTAAACTGGCTGCGGAAATTGGTGTGATTACCAATATCGAGCTAGACCACATTGATCATTACGACAGTTTGGATCAGGTGATTGAAACGTTCCAAACCTTCAAGACGAACTGCAAAACCCTGATTGGGAGCTACGATTGCCCGATTGTGCGCGATCGCCTGACTCCTTCAATCACCTACAGCCTAGATCCGCAAGCCAACGCCACTTATACCGTTGACTGCATCTCTCATCGGGGCGGAAGTACGGCTAGAGTCTGGGAACGAGGAGTCATTTTAGGACAGTTGAATATCAAATTGCTAGGTCGTCATAACCTCAGCAATGCACTTGCCGCTGTTGCCGTTGGGCGATCGCTAGGTCTTGATTTTTCAACTATTTCTCAGGCTCTTTCTACCTTTGAAGGCGCTCGTCGCCGATTTGAGTATCGCGGTGAATCTAATGACATTCTGTTTGTCGATGACTATGCCCATCATCCCAGCGAACTTCAGGCAACCCTAGCGGCAGCACGGCTCAAAGTGCAAGAGTCCGGTTCTACCCTGAAGCGAATTGTGGCGATTTTTCAACCTCATCGCTACAGCCGAACAGCAGCGTTTTTATCTGAATTTGCGGCATCATTTTCAAACGCAGATGTCGTTGTGATTAGCGATATTTACAGTGCTGGCGAGCCAAAACCTGCCGATCTAGATGGCGAAACTTTGGCAACTTTAATTGCCCATCATCAAGATCAGGTTTTCTATCGGGCTGCTCTCCCGTCTGTTCATCAACTCTTGATCGAAATTCTGCGCCCAGGAGATCTTGCACTATTTATGGGAGCCGGAAACTTAAATCAAATCATTCCAGAAGTGATGGTTTCTCACCAAAAGCTAGAGCAAGAACTGTCGCACAAGTGGCGTAACCACGCTTAATGCCGGACAGTTTGAGTTTTAGGGCATCGGGGTCGCTTAATCTGCCATTGAAAATCCATGAGTTTCTGGTGTAAGGCATTCATCTTAATTAGTCATGACTCTTTCTTATAATCCTCCTAAATTAACCACGGTGAAGGGTTTAACCCTCAGTTCTCAATCTATGCTGAAGCCGTCTGCTTACCAGATTCGGTTGCCCGGAACGGATTGTTTAATCAAAGCTCACATTCCTTTAGCAACGCTGACTTCGTTCCGAGTCGGGGGACCCGCAGAATGGTATGTGGCTCCTCGAACCTATGAAGAGTTGCAGGCTAGTTTTGAGTGGGCACGGGCAGAAGGGTTGCCCATTACCTTTTTAGGGGCAGGCTCTAATTTGCTAGTGAGCGATCGCGGTCTCCCAGGGCTGGTGATTGGCACTCGCCGTCTTCGGCAAACTCAATTTGACTCTGCCACTGGGCAGGTAACCGTGGGTGCAGGTGCGCCTCTGCCGCGACTCGCTTGGCAAGTTGCCGCACAAGGATGGCAAGGCATGGAGTGGGCAGTGGGTATTCCTGGAACGGTGGGTGGAGCCGTTGTGATGAATGCAGGTGCCCAGGGAGGCTGTACGGCTGATTCACTGCTCAATGCCCATGTTTTATTACCCGATCGCACAACCCGGATCTTTACCCCCGAAGCATTAAGCTACGCTTATCGCACATCGACGTTGCAAGGAAAAAACTGGCTGGTCACTCAAGCCACTTTTCAGCTAGAGCCAGGTGCCGATCCTACTCAGGTGACCACAGAAACATCTATGCATTTAAACCAGCGCCGCGCCACCCAGCCCTATCATTTGCCAAGCTGTGGCAGCGTCTTCCGCAATCCTAACCATTACAAAGCAGGCTGGCTAATTGAGAAAGTAGGACTCAAGGGCTATCAAATTGGCGGCGCTCAAATCGCTCAGCGTCATGCAAACTTCATTCTCAACTGTGGCGGCGCTAACGCGAACGATATTTTTCAACTGATTCGTTATGCCCAGCAAGCAGTGAATCACCAATGGAATCTCTGGCTAGAACCAGAAGTTCAAATCCTGGGCGAGTTTTAGTCGAATCCCGCCCCATAGATAGAAATACTTTGGCTTATTCGACTGATTTTCTACAAAATATTAGAGAATATAAACCAGCTTGGTATAGCAGTGGCATAATAAAACTGCTGTTTGTTTTGAACACCTACTTCATTAAAGCGTTATGTCACAAGGACAAGGATTTGGCTTCGGATTAGGCAAAATGAAAGAGCTAGCCGAGGCTTTCAAAAAAGCTCAGCAAGTTCAAGAGGGAGCTAAGAAGCTTCAAGAAGAACTTGAGGAAATGGAGATTGAAGGTGAAGCACAGGGCGGTCTTGTGAAAGTGGTGCTGAGTGGAAATCAGGAGCCGATTCGCGTCGTGATCTCGCCGGATGTTCTGAGTGAAGGGGCAGAGGTTGTTTCCGATTTGGTCACGGCTGCCATGAAAGATGCTTACAGAAAGTCTACTGAGATGATGCGTGAGAAAATGGAAGAATTGACGGGTGGGCTGAATCTGCCCGGTCTGTAACTTCAGATCTGCCTTTGAGAGTTTTGTGAGTGCGCGATCGCGATTCTCGCGAACTTCGTTTGAAACCGGGAAAATTAAAATCATCCCGGTTTCGTCTTGTTTAATTTAATTCACCCTATTTTATGTCCTACAAGCTGTTGTTTGTCTGCTTAGGGAATATTTGTCGTTCTCCGGCGGCAGAGAACATCATGAATCATTTAATTGAGCAAAACAATTTAACTGGGCGAATTATCTGCGATTCTGCGGGTACTTCTAGTTATCACATTGGTGCCTCACCCAATCAACGGATGATCTTTGCTGCCACGCAGCAGGGCATTGCCATGAAAGGATGCGCTCGACAATTCACCCAGGCAGACTTTGAGGCGTTTGACCTGATTTTGGCAATGGATCGAGAGAACTACGCCAATATTTGCGCTCTTGATCCTACTGGCAACTATCGGGAAAAAGTTCGGTTAATGTGCGATTTTTGCACTCATCACACCCTAAAAGAGGTGCCTGATCCCTATTATGGCGGAGCAGATGGTTTTGACCAGGTAATTGATTTACTGCAAGATGGTTGTGCAGGGCTATTCGATCATGTAACGCAACAGCTAAAGGCTTAATGGAGTGCGAGGTTGGGAGTATGGGCTACGGAATGAGAATCAACTTGGGGCTTTCTTTTCACACTTAGTCTTCCATAGTCCGAACTCTTCTATACTCCGAACTTCTCTACACCCAGTGATGATCGATCGCAAAACGCATTAATTCCGCACGATTGCTGGTGTCTGTTTTATCGAGTAAGCTGCTGACATATTTTTCAACGGTACGTGGACTCAGATGCAGGCGATCGCCAATTTGCGCGTTGGAAAGCCCATTTGATAACAGCAGCACCACTTCTTGTTCGCGCTTGGTCAGCTTGACGGCGATTTCGTTGAGCGCAGCCGCCAGATTCGTAGTTTGCAGTGCTGCACTATTAGTAATAGCACTAGGGAGTGGCGATCGCGATCGCCACTCCATTTCAATCATTTGCATTCGCTCCAATAGGTGGCGCACCACTGCACCCAACTCTTGCAATTCAAATGGCTTAGGCAAATAAACATCGCATCCCAACTGATAGCCACGGATGCGTTCATGAGTCTCAGTGCGAGCCGTTAAAAACACAACCGGAAGCAACCGAAATGCAGGCTGTTGACGAACTTGACGAACAAACTCATACCCATCCATGCGCGGCATCGTCACATCAGTCACAATCAAATGAGGCTGAAATTTTTCAACCATAGTTAATGCATCCTGCCCATTTTCAGCGCGAAGCACCGAATATCCCGTCACCTCAAGGTAATCGCCAATCGCCAATCGCGTTCCTAAATCATCATCAGCAACCAAAATGGTTAATGGCATGGGCAAGAATCAACAGCAGCATTGCTAAAGTATGTCACGCAGTTCTTAAAGAATCGACTGTGCATAGGATCGTGGATTAAATAACATCAATTTAAAATTGAAACGCGACAAATGACTTTCTGAAAACGGCAATACTTCTTTGTCTTAGAACTCAAAATTCAAAACTCAAAACTCAAAACGGTATAACATCGACAACTCCCCGCACGGGCGTAGCATTCGGCAGATGACTCTGCTTGAGTTGCAAGGTTTTTTGCCCGAATGCTACGCCCCTACCAAACCTCGGATTTATTTAATTTCCATTCCTTAGATCGATCCTGGCTATTCTTCAAACCAACTGGCGCGCCATGCGTCCTGGGCAGCGGCGATCGCGTATTCCCGTTGTTTTTTGCGATAGTCTCGCCCTAGTTTTTTCAATCGAGCAATCAATTCCCGAATTTTGCTCCGAGCCGCCATCGTTGGAGGATCTGCGAATTCAATTTCTACTAATCGCAAATGAATCGCCAACACTTGTAAAATCTCTGGAACCTTTGCATCATCATTTTCCTGAGTTGCCTCTATGTCGCTCACTGCTTCAACTAACACATTCAGTAAATTGGGCGATCGCGGCACTCCATCCGCTAGTTCTGTTTTGCTAGCATGTTGCAATAGCCCATCGGGCAATTGACTGGGTAAAATGTTGGATTGCTGAAGTAGGCGATTTGTTTGATGAGAAATGGCTGCTAGCTCCTTGCCAATCCCGTGTTCTATCCCAAGTTGCCAGTGAGCCAAACGCGCTGGAGTTAGGGGTATTTCTGTTTGCAGGAATTGCTCGGCGATCGGTTGGTCAGAAGCAAAATCATCGACATTAGCAGGCATTGCCTCTAGCTCGGTAGCTTGTGACCCTTGGTTTTCTGTGAGGCAGCCGCTTTGTGGAATCGTAGGCTCTTCCAACCGATTTAACAGTTCCTCCTGCTGAAGCAGAACCGCAGGCTGTTTTAATTCCTCCTGTTGAAATCGCTGTAGCCCCAAAAGATTTGCCTGAGCTTGTTTGGCTAAATTCTGCAACGCTTGCTGCAAGATCTGCCGTTGCCGAACTGATAAATTCAAAAACTGCTGCGGATAGCCTTGAGTGCAAACTTGATACGCCGCTAAAACATGCTGTTTTCGCACTGCTTGCCCCAAAGCTGATAAGTAGCCTGCGTAAGCAGTTTGAAACGCCTGTGCTAGAGTCGCCAAGGCTTGATCTAGTAGAGCAATCTCTTGTTCAATTCGTTCAACTGAAGCGGTCATAGTCTTCACAGCCTGATGTAGGCTCTTTAAGAATAGTCATTGATGCAAAAAACGGGTTGTAAAATCGCCCCATTTTTCATTCAGTTCTTCACTTAGAAAGTGGAAGGTCGTGTCACGCCACCTTCCACCGGAGTTACGCCCGTTCCAGAAAAAGGATCGGCTGTTCCATTCCAGTTGAAGTCGCTGATCCGGAGGGTGATGGAACCAATTTCTAATACTGGGTTATATCGCAGAATCACACCATAGGTACGACGACTGTACTCCAAAAAATAATCGGTACTGATGGGGTCGGTGGTATCTAAGCTAAGAGATGTGGTGAATCCGGCACGAAATGGACCATAAAGCTGTTGAATGAATGAGAGCGATATAACGCGAGTATCGACTACTCGGTCAAACAGGAAAGGCGATGCACCACTGCCGATCGCCTGACTATAGGAAACGCTAAACGCAGTGTAGTCCAAGAAATTACGAGAAAAGTGCCCAAACTGACCTGCTAACCCTGCGACCGCAAACAGATTTTGCTGCACATCACCGCTAGTGTAGTTACTATATACACCCCGCAGAGCGGTACTGAAATTGAGATAGGGCACAACCGGATTAGCAGAGAACCGTAGACCTTGATCGCGAGTGGCTGGCAAAGGTTTTCCTTGCCATAGAGTAAACGTTTTACCTACTGCAACTGATGCCTGGAAGCGCCCTAAACTGACTCGGTTATTAGTCCTTATAGCCGATAGCAAATTTAGGCGATCGGTGTCTGAGTTGATTGACTGATAGCCCACTTGATAGTTTAAAACAACGCCCGATTGCCCCAGCAAAATATTGGGAGAAACAAACACCAATCCGATGCTGCTTTGCACGGTTTGAAAACCAAGGGAGCCATTAAACAGGCGATCGCGATAGCTATATTCAAACGCCAAAGTATGGGGACCAATTGGTGTCGCTAAAATCTGGCGAACTCGCACACTGGCACGCAGGCTATCTTCAAACTCTGCCGGGTCGAAACTGGTCAACGCCGCCGATCCTCGCAGAAAGGTACTAGGACTCAACTCGGCATCTAACCGGGTTCTCAAGCCATAATTGCTGAGGTTCCCCAACCCGATGCCGCCCCGACGATTATCTATCATCCGTTGAATGAAAATCTGGGGAAACAGCGTTAGAGATACCTTCTGTGTTTGTAAAACATTAAAAACCCCTTCTAAATAAAGCCCACCCCGATCTTGAGCATCATAGGCAAAGCGAAACGGTGCAGCATCGCGTTGGCGACGGTCTAAAACGGTGCGTGAGAATAAAAACGGCAGGGAGAAGTTTTGGTCAAATACTAATCGAGGGCGAGTCAGCTTTACTTCATCTTGCAAAGGAGACAGGCGCGTTAGGGTTGCTTTTTCCGCTTTGAGAACCAGTTCCGGTGGCGAAAAGGGATCATTGGTAATTTGAATATTAGTGGCAACCCATCCTTCTGGCGTGAAGTCAATTCGCTCTGCCTCAAACCGAAGCCGCTTGAGTTCGCCGCCTTTGGGCAGTCCTCCAGGCACACGAGTTACATCTCG
>CASBQE010000458.1 GCA_949127665.1 Synechococcales cyanobacterium PMM_0083 | reverse complement strand
ATGTTTTGGGTGGAGCGCAGCCGCTCACCTTGAATAGCACTTTTACTCAGGCAGATATCACTAGCAACAGGCTCGTCTATCAGCATGATGGCAGTGAGACTTCCGGTTCCGGTGGATTAGATGTACCAGGTAGCGACAACTTCACGTTCACCGCAACCGATGGTGCTGGCGGGTTTTTGGTGCCAGCCCAACGCACATTCAGCATCTCAGTGTTGCAAACGAATGATGCGCCAGTGCTAGTTACTAATACGGGCACTACGGTCAGCAGTGGCGCAAGCAGAGTGCTTGATTCAACCCTCTTGAGGGCAACCGATGCAGAGTTTGTATCTGCGGCGGCTCAAGATTTGATTACATTTTCAGTAACGAGCGCACCCGCTCAAGGCACACTCTTTCTCAGCTCTACTCCAGCAACGACTTTTACCCAAGCGGACTTAAATGCTGGGAAAGTTGTATATTTGCACAACGGTACTTCTACAAACAGCGATCGCTTTACCTTTACAGTTTCCGATGGAATAAACGCGATCGCCCCATCTACCTTCGAGATTTTTGTGTTGGGAGTGAAAGGCTCTCCCGTTTTGTTGACAACCAACCCAAGTTTGACTGTCAACGAAAACGATAGATTTACCCTGTCCACGGCTGAGCTTGATATCAGCGACTCTGATAGTGCGCCGCCATTCATTCGTTACACCGTCGGTTCCGTTGCTCCAGTGAATGGACAGCTAGCCGTAGCAGGTGCCCCTATTTCTGCTGGTGGCACCTTTACTCAAAATGATATCAACAATGGTCGGGTGACTTATCAGCAAAATGGTAGTGAAAACCCCAGAGATGCTTTCACCTTCACCTTTACAGATGAGTCGGGCAATACGACTCTGCTAGCACCCAAAACGTTCAGCATTAACGTAACACCCGTTAATGACTTGCCCACGCTGCTGACGACCAATCCTCAGATCACGGTCACGGAAGCAGGGTTTACTAGCTTCACTAGTACACTTCTCAACACGACCGATCCAGATAACTTGATAGCATCTCAAATTACCTATGCGATCGCAAGCGCTCCATCAGGCGGGACGATTCTGCTGAATGGCACAGCCGTCTCTGCCTTTACCCAGGCTGACGTAAATAGTAATTTAGTGAGATATCAGCAGAATGGATCAGAAGCCTCATCTGATAGCTTCTCCTTCACCATCACGGATCAGTCTGGAACTCCAGTCGGTCCAACTGTCGTTAACATCAGTGTTGTTCAAGTCAATGATGCGCCGGGGCTGTCTAATAATGTGACTCTCACTTTAAGTGAAGGCGCTACGGCTGCTTTGAACAGCGGCAACTTGCTGATTACAGACAACGATGGACCCGGACTGCTGACATACACCTTGGGCAATGGACCAACACGGGGTGTACTACGCAGCGGCAATACCACTCTCTCAGCAGGTGGAACCTTTACTCAACTCGATCTGGATAATGGTCAGGTTTTCTATATCAATAACGGCAGTGAATCTACCAGCGATCGCTTTACTTTCACCGCTTCTGATGGAGCAACCTCTGGGCTAGGCGCACCGGGCTTGGTGGGCGTAACCACTTTTAGTATTAACGTGCTTCCCAGTAACGATGCGCCAACCATTGCGACGAATACAGGCATCACGCTTTCAGAAGCAGGGTTGTTCACTATAACCAAGTCTATTCTCAATGCAACTGATGTAGACAACGTCTCCTCCCAGCTCACGTTCAATGTATCGTCTTCACCAGCCAATGGAACGCTGCTCAAAGCGGGTACAGCCGTTAGCGCCTTCACTCAGGCTGATATTGATGGCAATCTCATTGCCTACAAACATAGTGGTAGTGAAACCACAACCGATAACTTTGTCTTTGATGTAGTTGATGTAGACGGAGCCGCCGCAGGCATTCAAACCTTCAATATCTCCGTGACCCCCGTTAACGACGCGCCCAGGATTGTCTTGAATACGGGAGCAACGGTGGATGAAGGTAACACGCTGATCATTAGCGACACCACACTTCTAATTACCGATCCTGATGGTCCTGCCATTAGTCCAATCTATACCCTCAGCACAGCCCCAACTCGTGGTGCGTTGGTCAGAAATGGTACGACGCTTTCTTCTGGGCAAACCTTTACCCAGGAGGACATCAGCGCGACACTATTGACCTATGTGAATAACGGCAGTGAATTTACGAGCGATCGCTTCACTTTCACCGCATCCGATGGCTCAACAGGCATTTTGCCGCTATCCACATTCAGTCTGACGGTCAATCCTGTTAACGATGCGCCAACAATTACCGTACCGACTGCGACTCTCTTGAACGTGAATGAAGACACCCAATTCACGTTCTCTGGCATCAATCGCATTAACGCCACCGATCCAGAGTCCATGCCGCTAACGGTAACTCTCTCTAGCGAATTTGGCGGCACATTAGGCTTGGGTTCTACCAGTGGGTTAGTCGGATTAACGGGTAACAACACGGGTTCTATTTCCTTCAGTGGCACCCCTAGTGCAGTCTCAGGCGCTCTCAATAACCTGCGTTACAAGGGCACTCAAGACTTTAATGGTACTGAGCAAATTACAGTTCAGGTGACCGATGGGACAACGCCGACAACTAGAGTAGTTACCATGAACGTGGTTGCGGTCAATGATGCGCCCACCTTAACGGTGCCAACCGCAGCTATTGTAGTGGGCGAAGACTTACCGACCGCCGCGCTGAACTTGACACTGACTGATGTAGATTCCGTAGACAGCCCACTGTTGGTAACGCTAGCTGCATCCAATGGAACTGTAACAGTCAATGACAATGGACTGCTGAGCTTCACAAACGGCACCAATGGCAGCAATACCATCACCTTTACGGGGTTAGTGGCTGATGTCCAAGCAGCCCTTGCAGGTCTGGTATATCAAGGAAATCCTAACTACTCTGGACTGGATCGAATCACAGTCACAGTGAATGATCAGGGCGCAACTGGTTTATCCATTGGACCTTCAGCCGTCACAAGATCAATCAGCCTGAGTGTGACTTCCATCAACGACAAGCCAACCTTCACACCCGCTGCCACGAGCTACGTGATTAATGAATCAGGTTCATCTACCGCCTCAGCGGCTCAAGTGACGGTTCCGTCTTGGGCGACTGGTATTTCAGCCGGGGCATTGAATGAATCGGGTCAGGCATTAAGTTTCATTGTCACGGGCAACGATAACCCCAGTTTGTTTCAGACTCCTCCAACTATCAACGCATCAACGGGCGCATTAACCTATACCCCGCGTGCTGATGCGAATGGGGTGGCAAACGTGACGGTGACTCTCAGAGATAATGGTGGCACTCTCAATGGGGGGATCAATACTTCTGATCCGGTTGTCTTGAGCATCACTATTAATCAGGTGAATGATGCGCCTTCCTTTACCAAGGGAGCTAACCAAACCATTAACGAAGACGGTGCGGCTGTTACGGTCAACAACTGGGCAACCAATATTCGTTCTGGTCCTACCACAACCTTGGCAAACGAAAGCACTCAGCAAGTTAACTTCCTGTTGAGTACCAGCAACGATTCATTGTTTAGTGTTCCTCCAACGGTTAGCCCAACAGGCACTCTCACCTATACAGCGGCACCGAATGCGTTTGGAACAGCAGTTGTCACGGTAAGCCTGCAAGATGATGGCGGCACTGATAACGGCGGCGTGGATACGTCTGCGGCACAACTGTTTACGATTGTGGTGCGATCGGTGAACGATGCGCCCACCTTCACACCCCTCTTGGCATCGCCTTTAGTAGAAGTGCTTGAGGATGATGTAGCTCAGAGCATTCAAATTGCAACCGACCTGTCAGTTGGGGCGGTGAACGAGGCACCCCCTCAAACCCTCAGCTTTGGCGTTACGAACAGCAATCCGAATCTGTTCCTGTCCAATGCAAGACCTGCGATTGATGCATCAACCGGATTACTCAGCTTCAGAACGGCTCCCAATGCGTTTGGTTCTGCGGTGATCACGGCGACATTGCGGGATAACGGCGGCACTGCCAATGGTGGTGTGGATGCAGAAGCACCTTACGTCTTTACGATTAATGTGCTGCCCGTTAACGATGCACCGTCCTTTACCAAGGGCGCTAACCAAACGGTGGCGGAAGATAGTGGACCGAGAACGGTAAATGGTTTTGCCGCCAACATTACCGCAGGTCCGGGTGAAGGCAGTTCACAAATTGTGAGTTTCTTGGTTGCCAATGACAACCCGTCGCTCTTTAGTGTGGCACCGACCATTAGCCCAACGGGTACGTTGACATACACTTCTGCACCCGATGCCAATGGAACGGCGGTAGTAACCGTTCAGCTAACCGACAATGGTGGAATTACTCCTGGAAATGGGCAGGACACTTCTGCGCCGCAACTCTTTACGATCATTGTCACGGCGGTGAATGATAAGCCAACATTGACCCTACCTGGAACGCAAACGGTTCAAGAAGATCCACTGACTCCGCTGGAGTTTAGTGGGGCAAATGCGATTCAGTTCACGGATGTTGATTCGGGCAGTAGTCCTGTTCGGGTTGTGTTGTCGGTTCAACAGGGGACGATTACGCTGCCGCAAGCTGCTGGGCTGAATGTGACGGGTGGCTCAAACGGCGGCAGTTTCGTGACCTTTACGGGGGCGATCGCTGACTTTGTGAGTGCCTTCACTAGCGTCAGCTACCAGCCCAACGCCAACTTCTCTGGCACCGATAGGCTGATTATTAATATCAGTGATCAAGGAGCGACGGGTTCTGGTCCAATAGTTCCGGCGCTAGGAACCGTCACAATCAATGTGACTGCGGTGAACGATGATCCGGTATTAGTATCTGTCAATACCTTGACGGTTAGCGAAAGTAGCGGAACTCCGACCAATGTGATCATCAGTAACAGTTTGCTTCGGTCAACGGATGTAGACAACACTGCGGCTCAGATTAGTTACATTGTTGCCGGCACACCAACCGCCGGACAGTTACGAATCTCAACTGGAGCCGGATTTACAACGCTGTCAGCAGGCAGCCGATTTACACAGGCAGATGTCGATAACAATCGTTTGCGATATGCCCAGGATGGCAGCGAAGCAACTTCAGATAGCTTCACCTTCCAGATTTCGGATGGAGGTGCCTTACTACCAGCAACACCAACGACCTTTAATATCGCAGTTATACCGTTCAACGATCCGCCGCGAGCGTTAGTCAATACGGGACTGACTTTATCCGAGGAGACAGGTAGCGCAATTTTGGATACTCTCCTGCTGTTCACGGATGCGGATAATTCCAATCCTGCTGAACTGGTTTATACCCTGGACAGCAACCTCAATGCTGGAGAACTCCAGTTTGGCGGTACGCCGTTAACCCAAGGTCAAACCTTTACGCAGGAAGATGTTAACAATGGTCTGCTGATTTATCAGAACAGTGGTGCTGAATCGCCTACTGATGGATTTAACTTCTCGGTGACTGATGGCAGTAGTGTAGTTTTGGGATCATTCAATATCGCAGTACTTCCAGTCAACGATGCACCAACGGGGATTTCGGCTGGTCCACTTTCCTTGAATGAAGGCGGCACGGTGAACTTACGAAATCTGGTATTAACCACTGATCCAGATAACTTGCCGTCCCAAGTGCGCTATACCCTGCAAGGGCAGCCAACCTATGGTCAACTTCAAAGGAGTGGAGTGAGTTTTGGGGTTGGCGGAGTGTTTACTCAGCAGGAAATCGACAATGGAACCATCACTTACCTAAATAATGGCAGTGAAAGAACGTCTGATTCCTTCAGTTTCCAGGTCTCTGATGGCACGATAGTGAATAATCCAGAGCGAGTTGATATTGCGATCGCCCCTGTGAATGATGCACCAATCCTGCTGATCAATGATCCATTGACGCTAAAATCGGGAACTCCAGCAACTCGTCAGATTAGCACCAGCATCTTACGGGCAACGGATAATGATAATCTAGCGGCTCAAGTGTTCTTTAGGCTAGGGTCTCTGCCGAGTGCAGGTGAGATACGCCGCAATGGTATACCTTTGACAACAGGTCAATCCTTTAGTCAGCAGGATATTATCAGTGGCATTGTCACCTACCGTTATTCCGGGGTTGGTTCCAGTGATGGCTTCCAGTTCACGATTGAAGATTCTCTTGGTAAGTTGGGAGGCAGCGGCTTCTTCCAAATCTCCTTCACTTCCTAACGTTCTCTAAAAAAAAGGACAGGGGCTACTCAGTAACTCCTGTCCTTTTTAGTACGCTTAATTCAGCAATGCTGAAAGACTTATGACTTTCCTAATTCTTGCGATCGCGCACAAGCAGCGCGAACAGCTTCAATCAGGGCAGAGCGCACACCAGCACGCTCCAAATGAGCAATCCCAGCAATCGTAGTGCCGCCGGGACTGGTCACCTGATCCTTAAGTTGAGCTGGGTGCATTCCAGTCTCTTGCAGTAGCTGAGCGGAGCCTTTAACCGTTTGAATCGCGAGCTTTGTGGCGATCGCCCTGGGCAATCCTACTGCCACACCTCCATCAGCCAAGGCTTCGATCATCAGGGCGACATAGCCTGGACCTGAGCCAGATAAGCCCGTGATGGCATCCATATAGGACTCTGCCACTTCTACCACCTCGCCAACAGCACCAAAAATGCGAGTTGCTTGTTCCAAGTGATGCGGTTGGGCAAGCTGACCAGGCGCGATCGCCGTAATCCCGACACCCACAGTAGCGGGAGTGTTGGGCATGGCTCTAATTACCGCTTTACCCAAAAAAGCGCGTTCTAGTTTTTCTAAAGGAGTGCCTGCAAGGATGGATAAAACTAATGGTGCGAGTGTTAGTTTATCTCCAGCAAGTTCTACCACTACTCGATCAAACATTTGGGGCTTAATTGCCAACAGCAATATTTCCGCTTGGGCAACTTCTAAATTTTCAGAGGTTGTTTGAACCCCGTAGCGATCGCTCAAGAACTTTCGGCGTTCTGCCTGAGGATCACTCACCAAAATTTGCTCAGCCACATAAATGTCCTGAGCAACAAGGCGGGAGATGAGAGCTTCTCCCATCATCCCGCCGCCAATCATGCCAAGTTGAATCGACACATTTCATCTCCTAAGCTGCTTGATCGCGTCCTTCAAACCCAGAAGGGCGAAAAAATAATCATCAATCGCTAAACAGCAATCACCGAGCGCTAACGACTAATGACCGATTTTTGACAGCTTGATGTTACTGAGCCATCCGGACTTGTTCACCACCCCACGTTGCAGCGGGATTGGCTGCACGAGGAGCGCGCACTTGAGGCTGAGGCACTTCGTGAACCACGTTGTTTTGAGTGCTGACCTGAACACAGCTAGGGGTGAACAAGAAGATGCTTTCGCCAATTCGCTCTTGATGACCATCGATCGCGTAGGTGCCGCCTGCCACAAAATCAACCGCACGTTGAGCTTGGTCTGGGTCCATAATCGTCAGATTTAGCACCACGGATTTGCGCTCCCGCAATGCTTGAATTACTTGGGGCATTTCTTCAAAAGAACGGGGTTCCATCACCACTACTTCAGAAATCCCGTTGACGGCTCCAGGCATACCAATTACGTTGCTCACTGAGGCTGCATTCATGGTTTGTGTTCCCATATTGGTTGGTTCAGTCATCATCGGGCGATCGCGATAACGGCTCCGACGAGCGCGAGGCTCTTCAGAAGACAATTGTTGAGCTTGCTCCTGTTGATAAAGACCTTGATAGTCTTCTCCATCCGTTTCATCGTACTCATACTCATATTCCACTGGCTCATTAAAACCAACAAAATCCCGTAGCTTACCGAAAATATTGTTACTCATTGTTTACGCTCCATCACGATCAGTTATTCATTTGCACATGTCTTCCAATGTCCATCTATACACGCTTGTAACTAGCAGTTTTAGCCTGTTACATCACAATAAAAACTGCTTTTTAATTACGTGCCAATCGAAAATTTTTAGATAATGACACTGGCTGAAGCAGTAGGTCAATCAATCCACTGAACCTACTCATTTTCCCTGAATTGAGAGATTAGTATACTCCTAGTTGGTTAAAGTGAATCTTTTATGTAAAACTTTTCTGATTTTTGTTAAAAATGACAGAAGAGAATTTCAAGAAACCTGGTATTGCTTTGTTTGACGGCTTTACCACTTCACAGTATTCAAAACTTAGAAAGCGTTTATGTCAAGTCTTTACGATTAAGTCTTTTTAAGGATCTTCAGCGGCAGAGGCTATTTTGTAAAGCTGTATACAGTGAGTAAAATTTAGGGTTGGCGATTCCCGTAGGGATCGTTTCACGAATCGCCAAATAACACCCGCCCCAAGCGAATCATGGTTGCGCCTGCTTGAACTGCTAAAGGAAAATCTCCTGACATCCCCATTGAAAGGTCTTGCATTTGAACTCGCTGCCAATTTTGCGCTTGAATTTTGTTGGCAAGCTGGCGGTTTTGTTCAAATAGCTGAAGCACTTCTGCATCACTCAAGCCGATCGGCGGGATGGTCATTAATCCTTTGATTTGAAGGTGTTGGCATTGATCAAGTTCGGTTAGATCAGCCAACAATTCTGCGGTTTTCCAGCCATATTTGTCAGGGTCTGGCAGCAGTTTCACCTGCAAGCAAATTTGAGGTTTTTGGGTTAGCGATGCTGCTAGGCGATCGAGCCTGAGCGCAAGTTTCAAGCTATCAACCGAATGAATCCATTGAAAATACTGCAATGCTTTTTGAGCTTTATTTGTTTGCAGATGTCCAATCAAATGCCAAACCACATCGGGTAAATCGGCTAATTCTGTTTGCTTGTTTTCCGCTTCTTGAACTTTACTTTCCCCAAAATCTCGAATTCCCGCCGCATATGCTTCTCGCATTGCCTCCACGGAAACTTGTTTGGTGACTGCGATTAAGCGAACTGAGGCAGGCAAAGATGATTGAATCTGAGCAACACGCTCGGAAATCGTGCCGACTAAGTGAACTGTCATTGAAAAGTTTGTTTGTAGAGCTTGAGGAGTTCGGTGTGTTCGGGTGGCGATCCTAAACGTCGCAATTGCCGCATACGATTTTCGATCGCGAGTCGGGCATTGGCACGACCGACAGGCTCAAACTCTAAGCCCTGTTCACCAGTTGATACGAGAAAAAATAACCGTTGGGCGTATAAGGTTGTGAATAACTCTCTGTTAGCGTCAACCAGACACATTCTAAAAAGCAAGCCAAAGTTTGGATGATTTAAGTAGTTTTCGTCGCTCATTTAGACTTGCTTTAGATAAACCTCGATATTACAGGGTTTTAGCTCTACGCCCATCGATCGCGCTATTTTCTTGTTCGGGAACAGACAAACGATGGCATTAAAAACACAAAGCAATCAATTAAAGACCGCTACTCCAGAAAATGCGAACTCCCCAGAATAAAATCATAGCCGCGATCGCCAACCAATCTAAAACCTCCAGACGAAATTGATGCCACGGCACATGATGCTGGTTGGGCGTGGTAAAGCCGCGAACCGTCATCGCGCTAGCGATTTGCTCGGCTCTGAGCAACAGATTATCCAGCAATCGCTCAGCCACAAGCAGCCAAATCTGAAGTGTGCGGCGCAACCCCAGCTTTTTCCAGTTGATAGCGCGGGTGCTGACCGATCGCACTAGATTTTGGAATTCTTCTAGCACTAACGGAATAAACCGCAAAGAGAGCGTCAGCGTCAGGGCAATTTCGGTGACGGGCACCTTGAATCGGCGCAAAGGACTCAGCCAATTTTCGATCGCGGCAGTTACGGCTTCAGGTGCTGTCGTCAGCAAAAACAAGTTTGTACTGTAAAGCAGCGTAAATAGCAAAGTGCTAACCCGAATGGCAAGGTCGAGCGATCGGCGGGTTACGGTCAACGAGCCAACCTTCAGCAGCACATAGCGATAGTCGGTGGGTTGCGGTAATGCGATCGCTGGAGCCTGTATGGGCTTCTCTGGGGCTTTCGTCCAGGTCAACGGATTCCAAGGCTGAGATGCTGCTGTCAACGGAGGCAATGTTGTTTGTTGAGAAAACTCCAGTTCATTCGCAGGCAATCGGGGTTGATGGCTGGCATTTAACCCATCAGGAAGCAGTGTTGTCAGCACAAAAATCAGAACACAAAAAAAAGTAAGCCAGCCGAGTTGTTGCTGCCAAACTCGCAGCGGAATCCTAGCGGAAAGAGTTAGTAGGAGCAGCAAGCCGACCAAAAGAAGCCGCCAGAAGGGAGTTGCTAGAATGGGTGCCAACAGGAAGGTTAGCAGCCATCCTAGCTTGATCCGAGGATCGAGGCGATGCAGCCAAGTGGTGGGTTGTTCTAAGAAAAGCCCCAATGGGAGCGATCGCAGCAAATCCATAGCTACTTTATTTTCACTCGTGTGGCTCGGTTCACTGTCTGTTCACCCCGCTCTAAATCGCGTAGCTTTTTACCGCGCCAAAACAGCCGCACCGGGGTTCCTGTAAATCCAAGGGATTGGCGAAACTGGCGCTCAATATAGCGACGATAGCTATCGCCAAACAGTTCGGGATCATTGACAAACAATGCGATCGACGGCGGTTGAGCGCTAACCTGAGTGCCATAGTAAATCTTGCCCTGACGACCCCCGCGAGTGGTGGGAGGAGTATGCCAACTGACGGCATCTTCTAGCACTTCGTTGATCACAGAGGTCGTCACCCGGCGACGATGCTGCTCAGCGCCAACATTCACAAGATCCAAAATCTTTTCCACCCGCTGCCCCGTTTTGGCGCTGATGAAAATCATCTCTGCCCAATCTACAAAGTGCAGCCGACTGCGAATATCGCGTTCGTATTCATAAATGGTTTCATTATCTTTTTCAATGGCATCCCATTTGTTGACGATCAATACACAGCCGCGTCCTTCTTCTTCGATGCGCCCCGCCAGTTTTTGATCTTGCTCGGTCACGCCATCGATCGCATCCAGCACAAACAAAACCACATCTGCCCGTGCGATCGCCTTAAATGCGCGGTTGATGCCAAAAAATTCGGGACCGTATTCCACGCTTCTTTTCTTGCGAATGCCAGCCGTATCAATCAAGCGATAGGTTTTCCCGTTCCGCTCTACCAGCGTATCGATCGCGTCACGAGTGGTGCCCGCAATGGGGCTGACGATGGCGCGGTTTGAGCCAACAAACGCATTCAGGAGGCTCGATTTACCTACGTTAGGTCGTCCGACGATCGCCACCTTAATTTCATCATTTTCAACAATGTCCTCTTGGGGAGGCAGATGCTTTAGCAATTCATCCAGCAGATCCCCGGTGCCGTTGCCGTGAATGCCAGAGACAGGATAGGGTTCACCCAAACCCAGTTCCCAAAACTCCATTGCCTGCATGATGCCGTGATCAACCGATTCGCACTTGTTGACTGCCAGCAACACAGGTACAGGCTGTTGTCGTAGCCATGTAGCAATCTCCTGATCGCCACCCGTCGGTCCGGTCATGCCATCCACAATGAAAATTGCGGCACTCGCTTCGGCTAATGCAGTCAGCGCTTGTTCGCGGATTAGGGGCAAAAATTCTGTATCGTCGTCAAATACTAAACCGCCTGTATCGACTACCATAAACTCACGATCGCGCCAGTAGGCAGGCTTGTAGGTGCGATCGCGGGTTACGCCCGGTTCGTCATAGACGATCGCTTCTTGCACCCCTGCCAACCGATTGACAACAGTAGACTTGCCCACATTTGGGCGACCAATAATGGCAACAATAGGTAATGGCATAGGTGAAGACGCTAAAAGGAAAGCGAGTTCAAACTATTAATTTGTTTGACGCAAATTCGTTTGAATCTCAGTCCTTCATTCTAACGATCTTTACAAGATGCTGTTGTATCAATTTTTCACTATTTCCTTTTTTCTTAAGTTAACGCCACTATTTCCGGTTCACTTTCCTGAGAAGCCGGAAAAGCCTTGAAAGAGGGTGATATGTACTCGGTGCCAGCCAGAGCCTTTTGATTCGGAGGCTCTGGCATTGATTTTTTAACTATGCAATTTGCCGACTGTCCTACGCCTGCCATTGTGATGAACGCTGCCGCTTATTCTATTTCTGGGGCAAACCAGAAGCTATATTCGCGGCTGAAAACGTCGCTGCAACTTAATTTGCGTCGTCAAATCTTTTTGGCAGTCTGTGATGATCTGGAGCTGCGCAGTCATCTTGTCGCTCAGTTGCAGACGGCTCTTCGCTCTCCGCGCTTGGTAAGTTTGAATTTAAATCTAAGTGATCCCAACCCGATGGCTCAAGTCGCTCAGTGGTTGTCGCAGCATAGTAGTGCGCCTGCTAGACATTCTCTGAGCTTTCAGATTCTTGGGGTAGAGCATCTCACTCGTCAACCCGCCCCAGTGCAAAAACGATTTTTGACCCATCTGCAAGCCATTGAATATTATTTGCCAGGAATCGACGGCACAATGGTGTTGTGGTTGCCGCGTCCTTGGTTGCGATCGCTGCAACAATCGGCTCCAGCCTTTTGGGATTGGCACACCGCATTATTTGAGTTTGAGGGTGACCCTACCCCGCTCCGAAGCATAAGCCAAGTCCGGGTAGGCAGCGATCGCGCGCCAGATCCCGCGATCGCCCAGTTGCAAACGACTCCAGTGACTAGCCACACCGATCATTTCAGCTATTCAAAATCCTCCAATCTAGCCCTCGCTATTCCCCTTCATCACTCTGAGCCTTTGACTGAACCCTTCACAGAAAGTGCCCCCGCAGAAGAATCGGTGTGGGACATGCTGACTTACGATTTAGCGCAATTCGATACTAGGGAGCAATCGAGGAAGCAATCGCGGGATCAAAACTCAAAAGCGCAAAGTGCCGCTGACGCTAACAAAATATCTCCTAGGTCAACGCTAAGCATTGGCAAAGCCAGTCCACAGGACTTACAAAACTCAAAACTCAAAACTTCTTTTCCCGCCACTTCCCATCTAACCGATCAAGTTCTTGCCGCGATTGCTCACGAACCCGCCTTGGCAGAACATCAAACAGCACTAAGAGGTTTGCAACAAATCGATCAGTTGTTAGATCAGCGAGCAACCCCAAAAACGATCGCGGCGGCATATCTCAATTTGGGTCGGCTTTACCGCGATCGACTGGAGCAAGGCAATGCATCGCTAGAAACTCTAGGCATTGCGATCGCGGTTCATCAAGCCACGTTGGAATGGCTGCAAGATGACACCCCTCGATGGGTCGACGAGGCGAATGATTTAGGCAATCTGTATTGGATGCAGTCTCACAGTTCTATTGCCGCCGATCAACAGCTTGTTAGCTTGCAAAAAGCAATTCAAACCTATGCATTGGCGCTGGATAAAACCACGCCTCAAGCTAATTCTCACACTTACGCCATGATCCACAACAATTTGGGATCGGCTTACGGAGATTTGGCTCAATATCAAGATCCTGCAAATAATTTACTCAAATCGGTTGAAGCCTATGAGTCGGCGCTGCGCCACCGCGATCCGCAAGAAGATACCGCTCGTGATGCCGCCACTCAAAACAACTTGGGCACTGCCTGTTGGAATTTAGCTCAGCATCAACAGCCGATCGCTCGACTTAATCAGGCGATCGCCGCCTATCACGCTGCACTCAAACATTACACCCCACAGTGTGAACCCATGCACTATGCCATGATTCAGAACAACCTAGGCACCGCCTACTGGAATCTAGCACAGCATCTTAAGCCCAACCCAAATCCAAATCTGGCTCATTTCACGGTGTCTCCAACTCGGCTGTTGCAATTGGCGATCGCCGCTTATCACACTGCCCTCCACTACCGCACGTTGGAAGCTGTTCCCGCGTCTTTTGCGGCAACCCAAAACAACTTAGGTACTGCTTATTGGAACCTGGCAAACCTAAAAACAACCGCTCACCATGATCGCGGGCAGCATTTACAGCAGGCGATTCAGGCATATGAAGCTGCGATCGCGGCTGTAGACATCCTCTCTGCTCAAACTGAACATCGCCCTGCCCTTACCTTTGATGTGTTTGCCACTTTCAACAACTTGGGCTTGTCTTATTTTCAGCTTGCGGGCGATCGGCATAATAGTCTAACCTCTACTCAGCGCCAAACCCTTTTAGAATCTGCCCTAAATCAACATTTGCAAGCGCTCCACGGCTGGGAACCCCTCTCCGATTTTTACCAAACAACCTTGGACTACATCACTCAAACCGCCCGTGCTTTTCACAGCGAATTTGGCATCCAAGGGCAAACTCTGGCACTTTCCAAAATTCCAGCCAATCTTTTGTCAGAAGTGATGAGGAAGTTGTGAAAAAGATTATGCAAACATCACGTTTTTTGTAGAAGTGGGCTGTTCAGCTTAGAGCAATGATAGATGGTTACCGGGAAATGATAGGCTCTAAGAAACGCCACACATCATAGATTCCGTGGGACGCAATGGGAGGTATGAACTTTATGAAACGACTATTCTGCCTGTTGGTAACCTGCATGGTTAGCATTTTGAGTTGGTCAGGCTTGAGCCAAACTGCATTGGCTGCCACTCAAAATTCTCCAGCAAGCCAACTCTCGATCGCTCAATTTAGCTGGACCGACTCTACAGCTACAGCACCTAAGCTTTTTGCAGCAGCAGAACCAGAAGCCGATCTTCGGGATGTTGTTAGCGATAAAATGAGCGAACTGGGTGCCAAAATCGATTTGAACAATACCAATATGCGGTCATTTCGGTTATATCAAGGGATGTATCCGACTTTGGCAAGCTTAATTGTAAAGAATGCACCCTACGAAAACGTAGAGGATGTACTAGAGATTTCTGGATTAACCGAGCGCCAAAAGGAAACTTTGCGTACCAATCTAGGTAGCTTTACCGCAACTCCTCAAGAATCGGCACTGATTGAAGGGGCAGACCGAATTAACAACGGCATCTATCGTTAGATCACTTTTCCTACCGCTTACCTTAAAGTTGCTCAATGTTCAGACTTAAACGAACGGAGCAACTTTTTTTATTCTTAATTCTGCACTGAATAATTGTTAGCTTAAAAGCTACGCCTCCCGGAGTTAATTCTTGCCTCCAAGCTTTGCAGCAACACCTCAATCGTCACCACCCCAAGCCTTCGATGTCATCATTGTTGGAGCAGGCGCGGCAGGGCTATACACCTCCCTTTGCTTGCCAAAACATTTAAGTATCGGTCTGATTACCAAAGAACCGATTTCCCTTTCAGCTAGCGATTGGGCGCAGGGCGGAATTGCCGCTGTCACTGACCCAAACGATTCTTCAGATCTGCATATTCAGGACACCCTTCGTGCTGGTGCAGGCTTATGTGATTATGATGCGGTCAAGTTTTTGGTAGAGCAAGCGCCCAAGTGTATTCAGGCGCTGGTGGAGATGGGTGTAGGGTTCGATCGCCACCACGGCACCTTAGCATTAACCTTAGAAGCGGCTCATTCCCGGCGGCGGGTGCTTCATGCCGCCGATACTACTGGACATGCCTTAGTGAGTACGCTGGCGGAGCAGGTACTCATCCAAAAAAACATTCAAGTGCTGCAAGGCTTTGCGCTTGATCTGTGGATGGATGACACGACTCAGTGCTGTTTGGGAATCGCGATCGCCTCTAGTACTCGTATCAGTTGGATTCGAGCGGAAGCGGTGATTCTGGCGACTGGCGGCGGCGGACAGGTGTTTGCCCAAACGACAAACCCGGAGTTGAGTACGGGCGATGGAGTGGCGATCGCTCATCGTGCCGGAGCCACTCTACGCGATTTAGAATTCGTCCAGTTTCACCCCACCGCTTTAACTAAACTGGGTGCGCCTCGGTTTTTAATTAGCGAAGCAGTGCGGGGCGAAGGTGCCCATTTAGTCGATGACCACGGGCGGCGGTTTGCCTTTGACTACCATGCTGATGGTGAATTGGCACCACGAGATATAGTCAGCCGAGCAATTTTCAGCTATTTGCAAGCCAACCAAGCTGATCCCACTACTGCCCATGTTTGGCTAGATCTGCGCCCCATTCCCGCTGAAAAACTTCAGCATCGTTTTCCTAACATCATCCAAGTGTGCAAACGGTGGGGAATTGATGTTTTCAGCGAACCCATACCCGTCGCGCCCGCTGCTCACTACTGGATGGGTGGCATCACCACTGATATCGCTAATCACACTTCTATTTCAAGACTGTATGCGGTTGGCGAAACGGCTAGCACTGGGGTACAAGGTGCCAATCGTCTCGCGAGTAACTCTTTGTTGGAATGTTTGGTGTTTGGTGCCCAATTTCGAGAAATGGAAAAGGGGAAAGGGGAAAGGGGAAAGGCGACAGAACGACTGAGCGATGGCGATAGTGAGCAAAACTCCTCCCCTCTTCCCCCTTCCATCCCTCTTCCCTCTTCCCTCTTCCCTCTTCCCTCAGAAATTGCTGCTTTAGAACTTTTTCGGCGAGAACTGCCGCGCTTGATGTGGCAAAGTGCTGGAATTTGTCGAGATGAACACCAGATGGAAGCCGCGATCTCTCAAGTTGAAACCTGGCAACAGGAGTTTGCAGCCCTGCCTATCAGTCGATCGCTACAGGCTTTTAATCCTGGGCAGATGTTTGAATTCCCCTCCCCCGATGTCCTGCCTCTGATACGGCTATGGGGAGAAACGCGGAACTTACTAGAAGTTGCTGTTTTAATGCTCAAAAGTGCTAACTTTCGCACCGAAAGTCGGGGTGGACATTACCGCCTAGACTACCCACAAACGCAGCCTGAATGGCAAGTTCATACCTTAGTGCAGACGGATCGATGGCGAACAGAACCCGTTCAAACAAAGCCAGAAACGGTGCCGTAGGGAACAGTCGATTTAGGCTAAACAGCCTCTTGTTTCTTAAGAAAGTCTTCAAGGTCGGGAAAGGTGCAAGCATAGGCGATCGCGGGTGCCTCATAGCCATGCATCGTCACCGTATGCTCCTCCAAAGGCGTAGAGCCATTGCCTAAGGTCGAAATATACTGAAAAGTCGTTTTGCCGACGGAGATATCTTTACCAATCTGCTTGGTCGAAGTTTCTAGGCGGAAGGCAGCATTGACGGTATCACCCAAAGCTGTGTAATCTGGGCGATCGCCACTGCCTGTGTTGCCAACCATCGCGTGACCTGTGTTAATGCCAGCACCAATCCGCAGCGGAAACGGCAGGGGATAATGGTTATAAAGATCGCTGGTCATTTTTTGCATTGCGCTAAGCGCCTGCAAAATTTGCAGCATCTCTTGATTATCAACCTCCTGTGCCCCATGAATCCACACTGCCATCACTGCATCGCCGATATATTTATCAACCCAACTGCCATTTTCACGAATAATTTCTCCCGCATGACGGAACCAAGTTCCAATGACTTCAGAAAGGATTTTTTCATCAAGCTGGCGGGTTAATCCAGTGAAGTTGCGGATATCTACCACTAATACCGAAATCAACCGTCGCACATGCAAGGTTGCCGTTGCTGTAAAATCTTTTTCGCTTCCTGGCTGCACTTCTTCAAAATGTCCAGAGGACGGACAGTAAAACTCAAGCTCAGTTTGCCCAAAGGTCAGATGGTCGCCATTTTTCAACCTAACCGGAATGCTGACGCGACGACCATTCAAAAATGACCCGTTGCGACTGCCTAAGTCTATCAAATAGAACTCGCCGCTCTCCATGTATTGCAACATGGCATGGTTACGTGAAATCCAGCGATCGGGCAGCACAAAGTTGTTGTCCTCACTGCGACCAACTGTCCAACAGTTGGTTCCGGTCAGCGGCAAACGACGGTAGCCCGAATCGGTACGGAGCAACATATGAGGAGTGGGTTGTGTAGTCAACACAGACTGCATTTAAAGAAAAGGTTCCCTAATGATGCATCCCGACACATTAACGCAGTGCCAGTATAGCGCCAAAGAGCGACTTACCACTCTTCACTCCGAGTGTACTCTGAACTAGGGGCTAATAGACATCCCCCCTGATTAACTCAAAGTTAGCTCTGTTCCTCGCAGCTAAGCAAGACAAGCCCCTACCCAGAATAAACCGTCTACTAAAATAGTGCTTAAAATAGCGCCGCCAAACACCCACCAATGTAACTTTGAGGAGCGGAGAGGCAAAAGACTGAAAGACAGAAGCGAAATAACTAATACTAAAGCCCAGCCCATGCCCCAAGGGGTTTGAACTTGAGCGATCGCAGAATGAAAAATTGGACGCGCCAACTCTTCATTCACCTGCATTAATGCTCGCCAGTGCGGCATCAAATTTACTAGATAAAAATAAATATCTGTAATTGCCGTTCCCAAAAGAGAACCTAAGTAAAAGAAGTGACCTACTTTTCCTTGATTGCGAAAGATGCCCCAAACCGCAAATGGCAAGCCAATCGACTCAATCGGTAAGTGAAAATAAGGTTCCCAACGAAACCAACCCCAATAGAGAGAACCTGCTAGCCAAGTCCATGTAAAGCCCATTAATAAGTCTCCCCAAACTTGGGTTTTGGGCTGAGCCAATAGGCGTTTGGATAGTGCCCACCAACCCACGGTTGCTAGCAAGCTCAGCAATGGGAGCGATCGCACCAACGGTGCTTGGACAAACACAGGTACCGACACCAACAACACCGCTACTACAAACAAACGCCAGTGTTGCGCTGTTACAGCAATAACTTTTGTTTCTGTCGCTTCAATAAAAGAAATACTTTCAACAGCGCTATCAACCTTTGGCAGCGAGGTTGATTCAGGCGTATAACTGCTTGTAGAAGGGGAAGGATAGGAGATCAAAGTAGGTTAAAGACTAATAAGGTGTCGATAAAACTGAATAATATTTCTTATTTAGTTTACGTTATTTAACATAACACATACAGCCGTTTATCCCCATGGGGGGCATATGTTTCAATTATAAACTGGGAAATGCTTCTATTTCTCTCCTCCGTTCGTTT
>CASBQE010000457.1 GCA_949127665.1 Synechococcales cyanobacterium PMM_0083 | reverse complement strand
TGCCCTGGAGGAGTAACCGAAGGTTGGTTAAATTGACCTGGAGGAGTGACTGAAGCTGGCGGCAGTTGGGCAAGAGGCTGCGGGTTAGAGAAAGGAGTTCCAGCCGCAGGCACCGTTAAGGGCCGCACGGTTGGCAAGGATGCTTGGAATGATGGAGCAGGCAAAGGCGGCAAAGTGTTGCCTGCTTGAGTGCTGCGAAGAGTAGAATTCGATGGTTTTGCAGCGGTTGTGACTGACTTTTTCCCCGGTGCCGCTTTGGCTGTTTTGGCGGGGGCTGCGGTCATGCTGAATAGGAGCGCTCCTTGGTTGCGAGTGACTTGCCCCGCGATCGCAGATCCACTACTCGTAACAGTGACCCGAACGCTGTTGCGATCAATCGGGGCAACAGTCACCAAAGAGATTCCAGGGGCAGGATTTGCCTGCTGAAAACGCCCTCCTGGCATGGCAATCTGCGTATTGATCAAATCGGCAGTCCAGGTGCGACCGCGATTGACTGAAAACACTTGAGGGCGATCGCTCCCATTCGTGCGTAACAACAGTGTTGCTCCACCTGCGGTAGGAGTGATCTGTACCGCAGTCACTTGAGCCGCCGCAAAAACAGGCTGAGCAATTGCCACCATCGCTGCACTGCTCAACATACTAATCATCAAAACTTGAGTTAATCCCTGATCCGGTTTCACGGTTCCTCCTCACATCATAAATAAGCGTGGGACGTTACTTTGTCTGGGCAGGCTGAGGCGCTGCTGGAGCAGCCTGCACCACTTCTTCTGGTCTTAATGGCAGCAATGCCTCTAGCTGAAATTTAGTCGTAATTTTAGGATCGGGTTGACAGGGTGATAATCGAGTAAAATCTCCAATGCCGGTATAGACCGTCGTATTTTTTGATTTCTCGCTTAGGCTTGAGGTTAGTTCGCGAATCACCAGTAAAGGCTGAAGCCGCTCAATATTTTGCAAAACGGCAGCCGTCTGTTCGTAATTGCCAGACAACTCCACTGAAACAACTTGACGCTTCAGCTTGCCGTTTACCTCAGTCCCGTAAGAACTATCCGTAATCACACCCGTACGTTCCTTATTAGGCGTAAAGCCCTTTAGTTCAGCTTTGGCAGCGAGATCGCCGTACTTATCCTCAAACTCGCGAACATTCTGCTGAATCAAAGTCGGACAAAGCGCTAGTTTTTGCGATCTTCGCTTTCCTAAATCCACATTACGAGCATCAATTTGACGATTGAGATCTAGTAAAAGCGTGTCTAGAGAGGCTTCGCTCGCAAATAGAGTGAGTACTTCATCTCGCTGTCGCTGAGCATTTTCCAACTCCGTCTTCGCAGTGCTTATCTCTTGTAAACGAGCCTGCTGCTGCTGAATATCATTTTCGGTTTGTTTCACCTTGGCATCCAACTGTTGATATCGCTCCCATTCAGGCAAACCTAAATAAAAGAGCAATGCTCCGGCACCCAACAAACCCAGCAATGCAAGAGCAATGCCGCTGACCATTGGAGTAAAACGGATGCCGAACACCGTCGGATATTCGGGTTCTGCATCAAACGGTTGATCACCAGGAATAAAGTCTCCACCTGCACTCATGGCTTAACGACCCCCTTCTGGCGTAACGTTTCGATTCGAGTAACCAACCCAGTCGCTTTTTTGCTTTCTAGCTCTTGCAATAGTTCCGAGGCAGGCACATCGGTTAGCTCGGTTTGAATAACAAAAGCGACCTCACCCGGCAGCTTAATTTTGTCTTTAGCTCCCCCTGAATTTGACCCTCCTATTTGAATCGATGGGGGCGATTTCGGTTCACCTAGCGTTGCACTCAGAATTCTAGCGGTGTCAGACTTGAGAAATTTAGACCTTTGCAAGATCAGTAAAAAATCATTGACATCATTAAAACTCGTTGCTGTGCCAGCAATTTGAATCACCCCGCTTGGAGGTGGCGCAGGTGCCGTGCCGGGGGCTGGGCTGGGTGTAGGCTTCGCGCCAGCAGCAGGGGTAGGCTTAGGTAAAGCAGCAATTTCTGCCGCAGTCAACTCTTTGATGCCAAGAATGCGAACCTTGGGCGGGGTGCGAGCGCTAATATCCCCAAACGTTGCCGACCACGGCTTAATGGTGTTGAATACAGTTGCAAATGCAGCGGTATCTGCCTTCGCTTGTTTAGTTTGAGCTTTAACGGAGGCTAATTTTGCTTGCTCTGCTTTAATGGCGCTGATCTGGGCATCTAACTCTCCTTGCCGTTGAACAAGCTGCTCATTTTGAGATTGCAGAAAAAACCACCCACCAGCGGCAAGTCCTAACAGCGCTAAACCTGCCCCTGCACCTAACCAGAGGGGGCGCTTACTCTCAGGAGTACCCAAATCTCGCCGTCGGGAACTTTGAGCAGGTTCTGATCGATATTCTGGGCGATCCTTTAAAAAATTGATGTCTAAACCATACATGTTACAAAACCTCCCGCAATCCTAAGCCCAGCACAACACTGAGTCCTGCCCTTTGAGTGGGAGGAATTTCCTCGCCTACTTCTAGATCTAATGCGGCAATTGGATCAACCTGAGTGCAAGGTAAGCTGAGCCGACTCGCAAAGAATTCATCCAATTGCCCGATCGCTGCCCCTGGTCCTGCCAGCAAAAGCTGTGCCACTTCCAAGTTTTCCCCCTGATTTAAGTAAAAATCAATTGACCGCCGCAACTCGTCTGCCAGTTCACCAATGATTCGCAGCATGGCAGCCGAGCCTGGATTAGTGCCAGCCATTTTCCCCGTGCTGCCGATGGTATCGGATGGCACGATGGGAATGGTCATCCCCTGCAACAAATCTGTGGTGCGAGAGGGGGGCAGATTCATGGCACGAGAAAGAGCGCTTTGAATTTGGTAGGTGCCAATGGGAACGGTTCGAGAGAATTTGGGCACTCCGTCTTGGGCGATCGAAATTTCTGTACTCTCAAATTCAATATCTACGATCGCAACCGCTTCCTGAGACGAAAACTGCCGCAATTGCTCTCGAATGGTGCGAATTAACGCAAAACTTGCCACTTCTAAAACATTTAGTTTTAATCCGGCTGCCTCAAAAGTACGAATGTAAGCATCCGTAATTTCTTTACGAGTTGCTACCAGCAAAACCTGAAATTTTTCGATGCCATCATCATCAACAAATAGACCCAGTTTTTGATAATCAACATCCGCTTCTTCGCGAGGAAAAGGCAGATATAAACCTGCTTCCTGATTTAACACCATTTCCCGCAGTTCATTATCATCAAGTTCGGCGGGCACCGGAATAATTCGGGTAACGGTATCACGTCCACCCATGACGGCTGTGGTTACTTGCTTTGTCTTAATCTTATGTTCTGCAAACAGTGATTGCAGTAGCTCTGCCATCCCTGGAGGGTCCATAATTTGCCCCTCTTGAAACATCCCTTCAGGAACTGGAGCCGAAGCTAAAGTGGCGAGCTTAAGTGATTGCCCCTGCTTCTGTAGCTGAGCTACGTTGATCCGGTCTGGGGCAAGCTCAATCCCAATCCCCTTAGACTTTTTAGAGAGTAGATTACTTAAAGCTTTCACTACAATGCTGCCTGCTCAACTAAAGATTTTGGACGAAAATAATCCACAATTTGCAAACTGCAAGCTAAGGGATTCAAGAACTAATGTATGGTACTCAACTTTAATAGAAACGAACACTTTAATTAAAAAGATGACTTATTTCTATACCCCTCTCTATGACTAGCCAATTTATGATTGAATCGTGCAGAAAGAAATTATAGAGGCGTTCCTTAGATTCGACGCATTTTAAATTTGAAGCATTGTTGAATTGGACATTTGATTGTTCCTGTTATCAGCGATGGTACACACAATCTTGAGAATTGCGCACATTTTTTCGACAGCGCATTAGTTTGGTAGCCAAACTGCCACAATAGTAAGGATAGATCTTTGAGTTTTGATTCGGTGAGTTTTGAGTATGTTTCAAGCGACTCGGCAGCGCTTAGCACTGTGGTATGCGGCTGTTACGGCTATCCTGCTGCTTCTATTTGCCAGTGGCGTTTTTTTTTATGTTCGCAGTACGCTAATTGAGCGCGTTGATGACACGCTAAACCATGTGGTGGAGGTGGTGCGGCGATCGCTGGTGATTGAACCGCTCGACCTCCACTCGGAAGGTGGGTTATTGCGAGTCAACATTGAAGCTAGTTTTCGCACTAATGCTGCTACCACAGAAGCCGATCGCATCGATATTGAGTGGTTCAGCCCAACGGGAGAGTTGCTGTGGTCAACGCTTTCTGCGCCGCTACAGGTGCCATTGCGCTCTACTCCCAAGGGCGAAACGGTCAGAATCACTCAGGAGCAAACACCAAACGCGATTCGCGAAACATTAGCGAAGCTTTCCACAGGACTCCCTGCGGGAATCGCCCAACCGCCTACTTCAACAGTGCCTCCTTCCGAACCGATCGTTTTGCGGCAAGTGACCCAACGAATTGAGTTAGGGCAGCAGGTGCTAGGCTATCTCCGGGTTAGCCATCCGTGGTTTGAGGTGACCAAGCCTAGCCGCGAGTTTTTTTTGGATCTTGCGGTAGGAACGGGGCTGATGGTGGGTGCGGTGGGCGCGATCGGCTGGTTTTTATCAGAGTTAGCCATGCAGCCAATCCGCGAGTCTTATCAACGGCTCAAGCAATTTACAGCGGACGCTTCCCATGAATTGCGGAGTCCGATCGCAGTGATTCAAACAAACGTTCAAGTGGCGCTGGCAGATCCCGATCCTGATCCGCTGATTCAACAAAATCATTTGCGGGTTGTGGAACGATTGACCCGGCGATTAGGTCGATTAGTCGATGACCTACTATTTTTGGCAAGACAAGACAGCGGCAGTGTGCAGGCGCAATGGCTAACGGTTGATCTCGAATTGTTGTTGGAGGAAGTGATTGCAGAACAGCAGCTTCTGGCGAGGGAAAAGGAGATTGCGATCGCCTTACAGCCAATTGAGCCTACAAAAGAATCTGGAATATCGACCTCTTCAATAGCGTCAGCCCCAGCGGAATCGATCAGCCAGATAAACGCAATCGCGACCAAACTGGCGCACAAAAGCTGGACAGTGGTGCAGGGCGATCGCGATCAGCTTTTTCGGCTCTTTACCAACCTGATTGGCAACGCCGTAAAATATACTCCTGCTGGCGGCACTGTCAGTCTAGAATTCCAGCGCATTGGGCGGCTGAGTCACGCTTTCTTGCAAGTGGCGATTACGGATACCGGTATTGGAATTCCACCGGAAGCTTTGCCGCAGTTGTTTGACCGTTTTTATCGCGTTGATCCTGCCCGTAGCCAAGCCTTGGCTAAAGGTTCAGGCTTAGGATTGGCGATCGCTCAGGCGATCGTCCAAAATCATCAAGGTCAGATTCAGATCACCAGCATTCTTAACCAAGGAACCACCGTGACTGTGACATTGCCCTTGCGACAGGAAGCAATTAAGGAATTTCGAGTGTCGAATGACGAGTGTTGAATGACACGATGTGCGGCTTTCCTGATTGCCCACCTTGCGTCATTCGTCATTCGCCATATTGTTCGATACCTAATAGATTCACTTCTTCATAGGCTGCGAGTTGCAGTTTTAAAGATTGGTTTTGTTCTTCAATTTCTTTCAATTCGCCCAACCGTTCCAAAATGCGTCGGCTGAAGTTTTCGGCATCGGGTAGCTGATCAGCAATCCACGAGGTGTCGATTTCTATTTCAATCATTTTCAGCATATGTTGATATTCCCGTATTAGCCGCTGATTGTTGGCAATCTGCTGGTTCAGGATATCAACAGCGGTCGTAGCGCGATAAATCCGGGCTGAGTAAACCGCTTGATCAACCTCTGTCATCTTTTGCTTGAGTGCATTTATCTGTTCAATTAATACTTGATTAGATTGATATTCATGAGTCAGTTCGGTAACTCGCTGCTCTAATTTGCGCTGCTGTGCCAGCAACCGTTGGTCAGCGATCAGGCGTATTCCTTCTGCATGGGTGGCATTCAAGGTGGGGCTACTCAGTTGGGCATTGTTTGTGAGCTTGATGTATGCCAACACCCCGATCGCGCTAAGGATGGAGGCAAAAAATACGTTGCCACCATTCAAAAAAGACAGCAGGACAAATCCGGTAACAATGGTAATCAGAGTGATGAAATGCTGGTTGGCGCTAGGAACGGGATTGGGTAAGACGTAGCTTTTGCCCGTAGTGTGATTGGCGATCGCAACCAATTGCTTCATCAGATAGCCCTGCATCGTGTAAAGCACTGATACGACATCGCCCCGATGAATGGGAATCACATCGTTTTTGCCAGGAACCGAAAACCGAAGGCATTTTAGGGTGCGATCGGCGGTCGTAATTTGAAATGTATAGTGGCGTTTGTAAAAGCTAGGAAGCTGGGAGGTTAAATATAGCAGCGCTTCGACAATAGAGGAGCGCTTCGATAGCTTGCCATACACCACTCCATACTGCTGCCTGCAAGATCCACAGGTGACTTGCGTAGGCATGGTGTGGCGCTGCAAATCGGCGATCGGGTTCGTGCAGGAAGGACAATATAGTGAAAGTCTCATTACCAGATTCTAATCAGGGACGGATAAGGGCAATTTCGGACTCACGGTCATTATCCGATGGGACGAACCAGGTGATTATTTCTGGATCTTAGCGAGTCTTTTAAATTTCTGGGATGTTGATTATTGAGTTCGTAAAGATTTAGGCGATAAATGTTAGATTTTGCAGCCAAAAAGCTAGCGCGCTCTATTTTCTTAGCGATTTTTAGTATGACTGAATACAAGTATGGTTCTTTACTGTAGGAGTCTTGTGCCTACCCTGAAGAAGATAAAGGGCAACCACAAGGGAATGCCCCTAAAAATTTCATCGCTAGATTTAGCAATACCCGATTTTTTCTAGTCAGTGGCGATGATTTGAGGGACTTTAAAGAATTCACCGTCGCGATCGGGGGCGCTTTCCAAAATTGCTTCGCGATCGCTGTGGGTTTCTAACACATCTTGGCGCGTGATGTTACTGGCATCGATCGCCCGAAAGGTTGGCTCAACGTTGGTGACATCCAGTTCACTCAACTGCTCAAAATAATCCAAAATGCCGTTCAACTGCGTAGTGAACATTTCTTCTTCAGCAGTCGATAATTCCAATCGTGCTAGGTGTGCAACTTTACGAACTTGTTCGCGATCGATCATGGGTAGAAGGGAATTATGGGGACAAGAAGCGAAATTGAGTAGAAAGACTCTCATCCCTCAGCCGCTTCTCCCTAGGGAGAAGCGGTAATTTCATCAAAGTCCCTCTCCCAATCAGAGGGACTTAGGGCTTCGACGTGAGCGCTCAGCCGAACGGTGAGGGTAATTGGCGATATTCAGTTAAATCTACCTACCGCTTTTAAAAGAACACGTCGATTTGTGATCGTCCGGTAGTCTTCATCCAGTTTTGGGCTTCAATGTAGTTATTTGGAGCGTTACGGACGGCGCGTTTCCAGTAGTCTGCTGCTTGATCAAACCATTCTTCCGCTTCTTCTTCTTTGCCTTCTTCTTCTGCTCGCTCACCTTTGTAGTGAAAGATAACGGCAACATTGTTCAACGTTTGGGGCATCCGAGGATTGATCTCAATCGATTGAAAATAGTAATCGAGCGCACGATCGTGTTCGCCATTACTCGCGTGGATCAGCCCAATGTTGTAAAGAATATAGCTGCGATCGTTGTCGTCTTCCTCTAATTTGAGGGCTTCCTGATAGTTTTCAAGCGCTTCAGCATATTCGCCATCGGCTTGGGCTGACATTCCATCCCGATAATATGCAAAAGCTATCTTTTCCTTTCTGGTCGCAGGCAGTAGCTGTAGAATTAGGTCTGCCATGACCGTAAAACTTTTGTCGATGAAGTTGTCGTTACGTTGGGTTCTAGGCATATAGCAAAAGAAAGTAGGGTCGGCTGATCTGCTGATTTGATCAAGTGCGATCGCGAAACGCTTTCTAGTTTAACGTCCTCATAGCGACAGCGTACAGACAGAAAGCATTAAGAAGGGTGTCAGGAATCAGGTGTCGGGTGCTAGAGATGAAGGGGCAAGGATGCGTTTTTTTCTAATCTTTAGACTTTGGCTTTTAGTTCATATAACCCAAGTTTAGACTTTGGCTTTTAGTTCATATAACCCAAGACGGTTTTCTACCCCCCCCAAGCGTCATACAGACTTTCTATACTGTAGATCACAGTTTCAAGCAAAGCAGTGAAAAGATGTCCATGACTCCAAACCCAGACATTATGCAAGCCGTAGAACGATTGGACTACCGCGTCACCGTGGGTGATGTGGCGGCTCAGGCTGGGTTAGAAGTTGCAGTGGCAGAGCAGGGGTTGTTGGCGCTGGCATCGCAGGTTAGCGGTCATCTTCAGGTGGCTGAATCTGGAGATGTGGTCTATCTCTTTCCTCAAGAGTTCCGCTCGATTTTACGAAATAAATATTTTCGGCTTCAGCTTAAGGAGTGGTGGGAGAAGATCTGGCGGGTTCTCTTCTACCTGATTCGGATCTCCTTCGGCGTTTTGCTGATTGCCTCTATTCTGCTGATTTTTCTAGCAATTTTGCTGATTACGCTGTCGCTGAGTGCGGCGAGTAATAACGATAATGATTCTGATAGCGGAATTAGAATGCCTTCTGTTGGGTTTGGTCCCGATATTTGGTGGCTCTTTTATCCTGACTACTCTAGCCGTCGTGTCGCTCATCGCCCTGAGTCGGGCGGCGAAAAGTCTGAACTCAATTTTTTAGAGGCGATATTTTCGTTTTTGTTTGGCGATGGCAACCCAAATGCAGATTTGGAAGAGCGCCGTTGGAGGGCGATCGCGACTATCATTCGCAACCAAAAGGGTGCAGTGGTCGCGGAACAGTTGGCACCCTACCTAGATGAGGTGGGTCAGGGCTATGCTCGTGAGTACGAAGAATATATGCTGCCCGTGCTAACCCGCTTTAATGGACGACCCGAAGTTAGCCCAGAAGGAGGCTTGGTTTACCATTTTCCTGAATTGCAAACGAGCGCGATCGAGCAGCGCTTGCAGCCGATCGCGGCTTATTTAAGAGAGTTACCTTGGCGATTTAGTCAGGCAAGCGGTGGACAAATTACGCTGGCGATCGGGTTAGGGGGGCTAAATTTAATCGGGGCGATCGCTTTGGGAAACCTTTTAGCAGGCGGCATTGTAGCAGCGCAAATGGGCGGTTTGGTTGCTTTTGTACAGGCTATTTTTTGGGTTTTGTTGGGTTACGGATCGGCGTTTTTGGCAATTCCGCTCTTGCGCTATTTTTGGATTCAGTGGCGTAACCGTAAAGTAGAAAGTCGGAATCAAGCACGGCAAGATCGAGCAGTTTTTCTGAATGAAGCAGATCAAGATTTGCAGAAAAAGATGCTTTATGCTCAGCAGTTTGCTGCGGAAACCGTTGTTAGCACAGATAAGCTGGCGTACACCACTGAACAAGATTTGATTGAACAAGAAATTGAGCAGACAGACAAGATTGATGCGGAGTGGCAGCGCCGTTTGGAACAGGGGTGATCGGTGTGCTATTCGCTCACTGAACACGGTAGGATACAGATGCATTAACAGAATTTAACAATGGTAGAACGTCCAATCAAAAAATCTGAGCGACCCGAAAAAGTTGCGTCAGAAGGAGAGAACTCATCTGTGCAGCCGTCTGTACAGCGGGAAGATCGTCCACGTCCAGTTCGCAGTGAAGATCGTCCGAGTGAAGATCGTCCGACTGGTGACCGTCCGAGCGTAGATCGTCCGAATCGTGACAAAGATCGTCCGAGTCGTAGTGACGATCGTCCGGGTGGAGATCGTTCGAGTGGCGATCGCCCGGGTGGCGACAGAGATCGCGATCGCAGAGGCAAGGGTGGGGATCGCAGAGAAGAGTTCAAACCTCCTGCCAGTGTGGCTTTGATGAGAGGACCAAAACCACCGAAAGCTAAATCTAAAGCTGAGATTGAAGCTGAAGAAGCCGCTGCCGCTGAAGCGATCGTCAAAGCCGAAGCGGAAGCGGCTGCAAAGGCTGAAGCAGAAGCCGCTGAAGCTGAGGCGAAAATCGCCGCCGAGGAAGCGGCTGCAAAAGCTGAGGCAGAAGCCCTAGAGGCTGCTGAAGCAGAGGCAGAAGCTGCAAAAGCCGCCGCTGAAGCTGAGGCGGAAGCCGCAAAAGCCGCCGCTGAAGCAGAAGCCACTGAGTCTGTAATTGCATCAGAAGAATCGGCTGAAGTCGCTGAAGTCATGTCTGAACCTGTTGAATCAGTCCCAGAAACGGCTGCTGATCCTGCGACAGAAGTCATCTCTATTCCGGCTGAGCTTGGGGCTAATGTGGCGATCGCACCTGCTGAAGAAAAACCTGTTGAAACGGTTGCTGAAGTTTCATCTGAATCGGTTGCGCCAGTTCGAGTTGTGGCTCCTCCTGTGATAAAAGCTGCTCACGCGATCGCCGGAGCCGTTAAGAAAGCGGCAGAAACTGTGGCTGAGCCTGTGGCTGCTGTGGCTAAGCCAATCGTTAAGGTAGTGATCAAACCTGCTGAAACGATTGCTGAAGCCATATCCGAACCGATTGAGGAGGTTCCAGAAATGGGGGGTGCGCCGGTGGCAGAAGTCCACAATGCCCCTAGTGAGGATGTGGAAGAAGCTGAATCTGCACTGGCGGAAAGCGAGGGCTAATTAGATAGCAGCGATCGCATCAATGGCAGCTTCCAAGGCGATCGCAACATGAGTCCAGTGAGTTCCTCCCTGGCAAAAAACCGTGTAGGGTTCTCGCAAAGGTCCATCTGCTGAAAGCTCAGAGGTGCTGCCATCAATGAAAGTGCCGCCTGCCATGACTAATTCACTTTCGTATCCCGGCATTGCTGCTGGCACTGGGTCGAGATAGGAGCCAATCGGCGAATGTTGTTGGATCGCACGGCAAAAAGCAATGAGTTTGTCTTGTGAACCCAGTCGGACTGCTTGGATCACATCTCGACGACGAGCCATCGGCAACGGATTGACTGGATACCCCAATTGGTTAAACACATAAGCGGTTAAATGGTTACCCTTCATCGCTTCTCCCACCATTTGAGGGGCGAGAAAAAGCCCTTGAAACAACAGCCGATTTTGGTTGAAGGTAGCACCGCCTGAATTGCCAATCCCAGGAGCCGTCAATCGGCACGTTGCCATCTCTACTAAGTCTGCTCGTCCGGCAACATAGCCGCCTGCGGTGACAATCGTGCCACCCGGATTTTTAATCAGTGATCCTGCCATCAAATCTGCACCCACACTCGTCGGTTCGCACGACTCAATAAACTCGCCATAGCAATTATCCACAAAGCAAATCGTGTTTGGGTTTTGCTGTTTAACGATTTGAACGATTTTTTCAATGTCCGCGATCGCCAAACTTGACCGCCAAGAATATCCACACGATCGCTGAATCAACACCAGGCGCGTCTTTGATTTGATAGCATAAGCTAATGCTTGCCAGTCAATCTCGCCTGTTGCTGTGAGATCTAGCTGGCGATAGTGAATCCCAAACTCTGCTAAGGAACCCTGCTGATGTCCCCGTAGACCAATCACTTCTTCCAACGTGTCATAAGGGGCACCCGCCACCGCCACCATTTCGTCTCCTGGGCGAAGAACGCCATACAATGCACAGGCGATCGCGTGAGTTCCAGACACAAATTGAACCCGCACCGCCGCCGCCTCTGCCCCTAAAACTTGAGCAAATACCCGATCCAATACCTCCCTGCCTAAATCGCTATGACCATATCCTGTCACTTCAGAAAAGTGATGAGTGCCAACTCGGTGCTGGCGAAAGGCTATTAGCAAACGTTTCAGGTTTTCCTTGACCTGGGTGTCAATACCAGAAAAAATCAGGGATAGTGTTTGTTCCGCTTCCTTTAAAAGAGTTCGGCTGTTCATTTTCCGCTTGCTTCTCCAAAATAATTCTTAGCGCCTTGTGCTGCGGTAGCCAATCTACCAATCTTCGCGACGAGATCTCTAAAACAAGCGTCTAGTTTTGCGCCAATTTGGCATTGTACTTCTCATTGGGACTAATGCATGACTGTTGCAACTTCAAACAAACCACTCAAATTAGATTTGCCGGTAGTTTTATTTATGGTGATTGTGCATGGTGGTGCGCTCTTTGCCTTATTACCGAGTAACTTTAGCTGGGCAGCCGTAGGAATCGCGATTTTCCTACACTGGGTTACTGGCGGCTTAGGAATTACCCTGGGCTTTCATCGCCTCGTCACTCACCGTAGCTTTCAAACGCCGAAATGGGTTGAATATTTCTTGGTGTTGTGTGGCACCTTGTCTTGTCAGGGTGGCGTAACTGAGTGGGTGGGAATGCATCGTTTTCACCATCTCCATTCAGATCACGACCAAGACCCGCATGACTCGAAGCGCGGCTTTTGGTGGAGCCACATGGGCTGGATGCTATTTGATATTCCGATGCGCGACCAAGTGCCTCGTTTCACTCAAGATATCAACGACGACCCGATTTACAAGTTTTTTAACACGTACTTCATCCCGCTTCAGATTGCGCTGGGAGTGTTGCTATATGCGATCGGTAGCTGGCCGTTTGTGGTCTGGGGCGTTTTTGTTCGCTTGATTGCGGTTTTCCACTGCACTTGGTTGGTAAACAGCGCTACCCATATGTTTGGATATCAAAGCCATGAATCCAATGACAACTCCCGCAATTGCTGGTGGGTTGCGCTGTTAACTTACGGCGAAGGCTGGCACAATAACCATCATGCCTATCAGCACTCAGCTCGCCATGGCTTACAGTGGTGGGAAATTGATATGACCTGGATGACCATTCAGTTTTTGCAGTCGATTGGCTTGGCAAGCAAGGTCAAATTGGCGAGCAAAGATTAATCTTTCAGGCTTCAAAATTGTCCTGTCCCTTGAATAATATGCTTCACCGTCGTGAGTGTCTCTAAGCTAATGGGACCCCGGCGGTGTCCTTTTTGATTGGACATCCCTAGAAAAATGGAATCTCCTCGCTTAGGATTGCGAGAAAATCGGGGGGAGGCATTGATGTAGGTGGAGGCGCTGTTAATGCCTAGAGCAAATTGGCGGCTTTCCTGATAGGATTCGGTGACTAAACAATCGGCATGTCCGCTGCTGTTTAAGTTGATCCAGGCGATCGCGTCGTCCAAACTGGCAACTAGCTTAAAAGCAATCACCTTCGCCAGGTATGCCTGTCGCCATTCGCCCGCTTCTGCAAGTCGCAAATCGGGAAACTCGGCTGCTAAGGAGGCATCTCCACGCAAGTCAAACCCTTTTTCCCGCAGACTGTCCCACAACATCAGTAGCGAAGCAGGATTTTGGCTGGGATGAATCAGCACTTTTTCGATCGCATTTACAGGGTCAGGTTCGCTTTGATGGCTGTCTAAAATCATCCAGCGAACGGCTTCCAAACTGCCGGAAGGCGACCAATATAAGTAACAGTTGCCCATGGCAGATTTCAAGACGGGAGCGGTTGCCTGCCGGACAATCTGCTGCACCAAGCTAGGGCGACCGTAGGGAATGATTAGATTTAGATATTGATCTTGAACAATCAGATCCCGTACTAGGGTGCTGTGGTCAGATGCTATGGCTTGAAGACAGCCTTCAGGTAAGCCTACTTTCTCAATCGCTGACCAAAGTGCTTGGGCGATCGCCGCATTAGAATGGCTAGCTTCTGCACTTCCCTTCAACACCAAACTATTGCCCGTTTTGATGCACAACCCTGCCGCTACCGCCGCCAACTCTGGAAACGCTTCGTAAATCATAGCGATTACGCCCAAAGGCATCAGTTGCGAATAGATTTGGCAGTGATCAATTTGGTATGCCGCATCCATGACACGTCCAATCGGGTCGGGTAGCTCACTTAGACGCTTGAGCAGTTGAACAGCCGTTTGCAGGCGTTCAGGGGTCAATTTCAGCCATTCTAAAATCAGGTCGGGCACCGCCATTTCTCGGCTGGCTTCTAGGTCTAAAGTATTCGCTTCCAGAATGTCATTTTGCGCTTGGTTTAGGGCTTCCGCCATGGCATAAACCGCCTGACTCCGCAGCACCCCTCTAGTAGTCGATAGATGAATCGAAGCCCGATGGGCAGCTTGTACAGCCGCGATCGGATCAGAAGTAAGACCAAGAAAATTCGTCGTCATTGGATTACCGTCTATATGCCAGTAAGACCATTAGGGCTGGAAGCAGTGCCAGCAGCATAATACCAATCACCAGAACAGCACTGTGCGAGGTTGGCTTGGCGTTTAGTGCCAGCGGTAGCCAAATCACTAGCATGATGAAGACGATGCCCAGGGCGATTGGCAGGTAGTTATCTCTAAAATTGGGGTTGGCAACGTTCCACTGATGCCCATTCCAGCGCCATGCTTTTTTGTAGGGATAGTTGCTGGCTAGATGTTCCAACACTTGCCCAGTTTCATCAACCACAAAAATTTGTTGACAACGGTTACATCCAAAGGCTTCTGTCAAAGCGATCGGAGTAAGTTGCCCTTTACGACGACAAGGACAGGGATATTCTTGGTTTAAATCAATCTTCTGGGATTTTTGCGGTTGCACAGGCAGACCAAGACTGAAATTGCTAGTTTTTGGATTAAGAATGGCTACGCATCCATCCATTCAGGCAAGGGTTGGTTTCAATGATCAAGTATTTCTATCAGCCACGCAAGTATTTCTATCAGCCACGCAAAAGTTAAAATTTGCTTTAGATTACTTGATTCGCTTTAGATTACTTGGAAACGCAATCCTTGCTAATTACTGAAATCTTACCACTCTAGCTTTGAAGTCTAAAAGGCTAAAAGAGTTATACGGTTAAAAGCGGGTGACGAGATTCGAACTCGTGACATCAACCTTGGCAAGGTTGCGCTCTACCACTGAGCCACACCCGCATAATTCAGACGATCATTAGATTCGCATCCTGCAACACATTTTGTCAAGCGTCATCTTACAGTTTCTAATTTCTCCTATGGATATTATTCGTCTTACAGGCATTCGTGGCTATGGTTATGTCGGTGCGCTGCCAGAAGAACAGGTTTTAGGGCAGTGGTTTGAGGTTAATGTGACGCTGATGCTCGATTTAGCAACCGCAGGACAGAGCGATCGCTTAGAAGACACCCTTAACTATTGCTCAGTGGTGGAAACGGTGCAGCACTTGATTCAAACGTCCAAATTTGCTCTGCTAGAAAAACTGGCAAGCGCGATCGCCGATGCCATATTGCAAAATAATGCTGAACCCTCCATCCATCAAGTCACCGTGGCGCTGACCAAACTCACTCCGCCCATCCCAAACTTTAGCGGTCAGGTGACGATTGAAATTACGCGCCAGCCTCCAGCCTAAGGATCAATAGGCTGAATCTAAAAATAAGATAAATGCTGAGCTAGGGAGTTTGAATGGCTTGGGCGATCGCGGTTGCTACCTCTTTACTCTTCCAATAGCTACCGTGAGCATCGCCCCCATTGATCAGCGGCAGCAGCGTTTGACTAAAGA
>CASBQE010000456.1 GCA_949127665.1 Synechococcales cyanobacterium PMM_0083 | reverse complement strand
GCCATATTGCCTTCTAAGCTAGACTGGCAGTGAATTATTTGGAATAACCGGGAGTCTGATATGCCTCTGAGTGAACTGATTCCTGCGGTCGATCGCCTATCGCGTCAGGACAAGTTGCGATTGATCCATTTCTTGCTGCTAGCCGTTGCAGAGGAAGAGGGGTGCAGTTTAGAACCGGACGGCGATCTCACTTCAGACGACATACTCCTGGCTCAACTGGCAACGACAGAAGCCATTGTTTGGTCTCCCCAGGCAGATCACGCCGCTGTGCAAGCCTTGTCTGATCTCCTAGTAGCTGCACAAAGAGACACCCATGCTTAACGGTCACTGCTTCTCATTCATAGAACGAACCGATAGCTTGGGGCGATCAAGCGTCATGCCATATTTGCCCCTCACGCTCACGAACGGCAACCGTTCTGTGGAAGTGACTGCATTGCTGGATACAGGTGCAAGCGTCAATGTGTTGCCTTATGAAATTGGTATAGAGTTAGGAGCAGTTTGGGAAGACCAGACTGTGCCGATTGAATTGAGTGGGAATCTGGCTCGTAGCGCGGCACGAGGCTTGGTATTGTCTGGCACCGTTGCTCAATTTCCACCTGTTTTGCTGGCGTTCGCCTGGACTCAATCGAGAGACGCACCCGTAATCCTCGGACACATGAACTTTTTTGCTGAATTTAACGTGTGTTTTTATCGGCACGACTCAACGTTTGAAGTTCGCCCCAGGGAAAAATAAAGCCGTATCGCTCATTCATTGGCACATTGAGGCAGCGATCGCTTTGATTCCATTGCTTCCAAGGTTTTCAACACTGAACATCCACCTAAAACTGGAGCGCAGCTTGTTGCTTACTGGCAAAGCTCAGGAGTCATCAACCCACGATCGGATATTACGGATAGTCAAATTCATGCTCGACGTTTAGGGTATGAGGCTGCAACGCGATCGCGGGATTTTTCATTGGCAGCTTAATCGGTTGTCTTTCTAATAGTTAGTAGAATTGGAGCAGTAATTAGTTCTATAAAACCTATGCTAAGAACTGTTGAAGGGATTTATCGGAATGGGCAGATTGAATTTACTGACCTTCCCAACGATGTTAGCGATCGCACTCAAGTTCTCGTTACCTTTCTGGATGCGGGCAAAATCGATCCAACCAAACTCCGCCACCTGATTGATCAGTTGGAGACCATTGCAGGCATTCAGCAAGGGTTTGATGAACTCAACGCAGGGCAAACTCGACCAATTTGACCTGCATGTTCCATATTGGTCCTTGATCAATTTTGGTGGGACAAAATTGGCTCTACTTCCACTGCTCCTAGGGTTTTCAACGTTGTTCTTTGAGCCTGAGTTAATCCAGTGGCTCCGGCGATGTTCATGGCTTCGTAGGGTCTGGGACTGCGGAGGATGCCCACACAGTGCCCTGTTTGAGCATTCCAAAGCCGAATGGTTTCATCTTCGCTGCTGCTGGCAAGAGTTTTACCGTCAGGGGCGAAAGCAATCGACCAAACGCGGCGATCGTGCCCTTGCCACATTTGGAAACAGTCACCCGTTGCCAGATTCCACAGTCGCATGGTGCCGTCTTCCCCTGAACTTGCTAGCACATCCGTTTGGTGAGCCTGAGCTTGGTGAACCTGAGTTTGGTCAGGCTGAGCGCTTTTGTCCGGGGGGCAAGGAGGGGGGAACGTGGGGCAAATCGCGATGGTTTCAATCGGGGCGGTGTGTCCTATTAAGGTTTTGAGGCAGGCTCCGGTTTGCCAATCCCAAATTTTGATCGTGCGATCGGCGCTGCCGCTGATCAACAGTTTCCCGTCGGTTGTAAAGACAACGGAGCGAATTCGTGAGGTGTGTCCGGCTAGCGGTCGCAGACAGGTGCCCGTGTGAATATCCCAAAGTTTGACGATGCAGTCATCATCACCGCTAGCAAGAATGCGATCGCAAGGGCTAAATGCCACCGACAGCACATTGCTACTGTGGCAATCTAGCATCGTTATACAGTGTCCTGTGGTGCTATCCCACAGACGGATACAGTGATCTGAGCTACTCGTTGCCAATTGGGTGCCATTGGCATTGAAGGCAGCCGACCAAACCCAGTGAGTATGCCCGGTTAGCGTTTGCAAACAGGCTCCCGTTGCCACATCCCATAGTTTCACAGTATGGTCAAAACTGGTGCTAGCAAGCAGTTTGCCATCGGGGCTAAAAACCACCGACCACACCCATTGGCGATGTCCTCGCAAGATATTCACGCATTGACGAGTTTGCAGATTCCACAATTTAATCGTGTGATCGGCACTGCTGCTAGCAAGCAAGCAATCAGTGGGACTAAAAGCAACGCTTAACACAAAGCTGGCATAGCCTTGCAGGGTTTTAAGGCATTGCCCGGTACGACTATCCCAAAACCGTACGGTTTGGTCGGCTCCACCACTGGCGATCAGTCCATCCAATGCTTCTAAATCAGCCTCTTTGTCGAGATCGCACTGCTGGGGATTGGGCGCAAAAGCAACAGAGCGGACATGGGCAGTGTGTCCATAAAAGGTTCGGAGGCATTGCCCTGTTGCCACATCCCACAGCTTGAGGGTGTGGTCTTCGCTGGCACTGATCACGGTTTTGCCGCTGGGGCTAAAGCAAACCGATCGCACGTTGCTGGTATGTCCATTAAAGGTGTTGAGGCACTTGCCTGTGGCGGCATCCCACAGCTTGATCGTGCGATCGTCACTGCCGCTGACTAAGAGAAAGCCGCTGAGGCTGAAGGCAACCGATCGCACGTTGCTGGTGTGTCCTCGGATGGTGTTGAGGCACTCTCCTGTGTTGACATTCCACAATTTAATGGTGCAGTCGTCGCTGCCGCTAGCGAGAATGGCATGAGTCGGGCTAAAGGCGATCGCCCAAACCCAGTGATCGTGCCCTTGCAATGTTTTCAAACAGGCTCCAGTCTCCACACTCCACAAACGAATCGATGCAGAATCGATGCCGCTGCTTGCCAATAAGTCACCCTCTCGACTGAAGGCAACCGATACGATCCAATCCGTTTGCCCTTCTAGGGTTTTCAAGCAGTATCCGGTGGCGAGTTCCCATAGTTTGAGGGTGCCATCGGCGCTGCTGCTTGCCAACAGTTTTCCGTTTGGGCTAAAGGCAACGGAGCAAATCCAATGAGTGTGACCGCGAAAAGTGACTATTTTTTTGCCGTCGTCCATTCGCCACAGGTGAATTTCTCCCGCAGAATCGCTGACCGCTAACAGCTTTCCATCGGGGCTAAAAGCAACCGACCAGACATTTCCCAAGGATTCGTTAAACACGGAGCGCACAAAGTGAGCGTTAGCAAAGTTCGTCTGATGCAGTTCCACATCTTGGAGATAGGCTTGGCGAATGGTCAGGTTGGAAAAATCAAAATCGGTCAACTCCAGCTTGAGATGATTCAGCAAATTAATCACCGTGCCAGCGGCATATCCCGTCGCAAACTGTGAGTGCGATCGCAAGTCCATCAACAGTGCCTGAGTACATTCTTTAATATCTCTGGGCGATCGCACCGCCACCAATCGATTCGCGATCGGGTTCAAAATCAGCCGCGTTTGGCTCTCTCGTAAGTACTCTTTGCCTTCAGCCTTGAGGAGCGCGTGGGAGTGGAGCAGGGGAACAGGGAGCGGAATACCGGGAGAAGGGGGGCAGTCTTGAGTAGCAGAATTAAGTTTGGAATTGAATAAAACATGGAAATTAAGTTCTTGGCACACTTGCTCAATCAGTCGCTCGGTAATATATTCCATGACGACAGGTTGCAGGGTAAATCCAGCGGCGGTGGCTTCGATCAAAAAGCGATGTTTGAGCGATCGCAACGTGCCGGGTAACTTCTGTTTAGCCAAGGGCGACAGTACATCCTCTCGCAACTCGGTAAAAGAAGTGACTTCGCGGTTGATTGCCAACCAATACATCACGTCTTGTTGGAAAGCAGATAGGCAATTAAACTGGCGATCGATCAGGTCGCGAATATCGTCAAAGACAAACGTGCCAAGAATGGTCAAAAAATCAGACACATTGCTATCAAACAATTCTTGAATCGCCGCCGCCACGATCTTTAGCGCTAAAGGATTTCCAGCATAGTGCTGCACCAAGTGCTGCCAGTCTGCCTCAGTCGCTTGAAATGCATCTTTGCTTGCAAATAAGGTTTTGCCATCGAGCGCATTCAAACCGGCTAGTGAAAACGATCGCACGGGTAAGGTAATTCCTTCATTCCAGGCGATCGCCTCTGGCTTTTCACGACTCGTGAGCAGGATGCAGCTTTCATGGGTCAGGTCGCTCAGGCGTTTTAGCAGGGTTATATAGCCTTCATTGCTGGAGGATTGCTGCTCTTGACAGGGCAACACGGATTCTGCATTATCCAAAATCAGCAGGCAGCGATGCTGACGCAAATAAGTGATCAACCGCAAAATTCGACTATCCAAATCGGCGGCAAGCGTTGCCTGATGCTCCTGACCATCCGACAAAAACTGAATCCAATCAGCGACTAGATCTGATGCTGTGGGGGCATTCTGAAGCGATCGCCAGACCACATAATCAAACTGGTGCTGAACTGTTTGCGCTAACTTCACCGCCAGCGCCGTTTTACCCATCCCGCCCATTCCCATCAACGCCACCAATCGACAGCGCTCATCCACAATCCAATGCTCCAGCGTTGCTAGTTCCTGAATGCGTCCTGTAAAACAAGCACTGTCGGGTGCCCCGCCCCAATCTTGACGGGGATTGGGCGCAGTGGAATAAAACAACTCTGCCGCTGGACAATGATGCTCTGCCCATCGCCGCAATACTGCCTGCAAGTTTCGTTTAGTGATCTTGATCCCCGTCAAATCAGACAGCGAACCCCAGAGTTGGGCACCCACATTCTTGATGTGATCGGGGGTGTAGCCAAACTGTTCAGCCATGCGCTCGTAAGTCCAGTCATCCCAAGCATGACGAAATATAAGCTCTTGTGTATCGTTGAGAGTCGTTTGTCCCAGCACATCATCCAAAATGGTCAATGCTTCTTCGATCGTCATAGTAGATAACCCTGTGTAGCGCAATATCGGCGGGGGCGTTTGTTGCTATAGGCTTCACAATGCAACTTTAAAGTTCCTGAATAGAAAAATCTGCTTTTCTTTTCCCCTATTCTCCTGCCCATTTCACCCCAAAGAATGAGATGGTCAACGTCCAAAATTAAGCCAGACCACTCATCGCTGTTTAGCAATCTTCTTGCAGCCAGTGTATGTCGAGGCAACTAGCGATCGGCTCACCTGTTTATGTGAGGTTTATGTGAGCGGTCGCTGACTTGCAAACCAGTAATGCTTAAAGAATTTAATGTAGCTCTTTCAAGAGGCATGACCTTTCCTTACCTCAAAGTCTGTGACTTTTTCTCACTGCGGTTTCCCGGATGGCTCGTTAGAGTTTGGACATGGCTCAGACCAGAGCGCAATTGATTCAAAGCCTAAACAGATTGATGCTTTATGGGCGATCTGAGCCGCCAACTCACGCGATCGCCGCTAGTTTGAAAAACTCTCTTCGGTTGCTGGTGATGAGAGAAATCATAATTTCTTTGGGTTGCATATCTAGCCCTCGCAGGCGAGATAACTACTCGGATTCACCAAAACACCAGGAAACCCGTCCGAAACTGTAATGTTTATCAGCCCCCATAACATTATGTCTACTTCAACAAGCCCCCATTTTTTACTGCAAGCTGTTCTTGAAGGTTTTGTGGATGGTATTTTAGTCCTCACTGATCAACAGGAAATCCACTATACCAACACCACTGCCAAGCAACTCTGCCTCCAACTCAACCCAAAAGCAGATATCTTGCCTGAAATTATTTGGCAAGCCTGCGAAGCTTTAGTCGAAAGCCGTGATTTATACCCCAATCAGCCGATTGTGCTTGAATCGGAAGTAGAGTCAGCCGCCGTCAATCTCCGCATTCGAGTGCAATGGCTGCAACTGGATGCGGTTGATCGCCCCTGCATTCTCGTGAGACTGCAAGATCAAAACCAAGCGGCTCAGGGATTGGCGATCGGCGAAGCGCAAACCTGGAAACTCAGCCCACGAGAAACCGAGGTTTGGCTGCGTCGCCGAGCGAGTGCCAGCCGCAAACAGATTGCGATCGCGCTTTACATCGCGGAGGACACCGTCAAAAAACATTTGAAAAATATTCAAATCAAACGCCAAGTTTATATAGATATGCAAGACTGCCGAGGCAAGCACTCCATCAGTTCATTTAAAGTTCCTTGCTCTGTCTAAGAGGAGTACGGAGTGCGGAGTTGATGGAAAATTAGTCCGAACTCCGAACTCCGAACCCCGAACTCCGAACCCCGAACTCCGAACTTTTTCCCTTGTCTCGCCTTCAAAATCTCTGCAATCATCTATTACCTATTCAGTGATAAGCTTGTGATGGCAATTTTTAAGATTGTTTGCCAACAAAACATTCGAGTCGCTGAGTCACAGAATAGGGCGTAAGCATGGTCACCACCACAGAGAAGAAAAGCATCGGCTACATTACGCAGATCATCGGTCCTGTACTGGATATAAAGTTCCCAAATGGGAAAATGCCAGAAATTTACAACGCTGTAAAAATCACAGGCATCAATCCAGCAGGCACAGAAGTTAACGTCACCTGTGAAGTACAGCAGCTACTAGGCGACAACCAAGTTCGCGCTGTATCCATGAGTTCGACCGATGGGTTGGTTCGCGGCATGGAAGTGATGGACAGTGGCGCACCCATTAGTGTTCCAGTAGGTAATGCCACCTTGGGTCGAATTTTCAACGTTTTAGGCGAACCTGTTGATGAACAGGGTCCCGTCGATGCCAAAGAGTTTTATTCCATTCACCGGGATGCTCCTAAGCTGACGGAATTGGAAACGAAGCCCTCGGTTTTTGAAACCGGAATTAAGGTGATCGATTTGCTAACGCCCTACCGGCGCGGCGGCAAAATTGGGCTGTTTGGCGGTGCAGGCGTTGGTAAGACCGTCATTATGATGGAATTAATCAACAACATTGCCACCAATCACGGCGGAGTGTCGGTGTTTGGTGGTGTAGGCGAACGCACCCGTGAAGGCAATGACCTTTACAACGAAATGATGGAGTCCGGCGTTATCAATAAAGATAACCTCAGCGAATCCAAGATTGCGTTGGTCTATGGTCAAATGAACGAACCGCCCGGTGCCAGAATGCGCGTCGGTCTTTCGGCTTTGACCATGGCAGAATACTTCCGTGACGTGAACAAGCAAGACGTACTGTTGTTCATCGACAACATCTTCCGATTCGTGCAAGCAGGTTCTGAAGTATCGGCGTTGCTAGGTCGGATGCCTTCTGCTGTTGGATACCAGCCAACTTTGGGAACTGATGTAGGCGATCTGCAAGAGCGGATTACTTCTACCACCGAAGGCTCGATTACTTCTATCCAAGCGGTATATGTGCCTGCGGATGACTTGACTGATCCCGCACCTGCAACCACATTTGCCCACTTAGATGGCACCACAACGCTATCTCGCGGTTTGGCATCCAAGGGTATTTATCCAGCGGTCGATCCGTTGGATTCATCCTCGACGATGCTGCAACCCAACATTGTGGGAGAAGAACACTACTCGACTGCGCGGGCAGTACAATCCACGCTTCAACGCTATAAGGAACTGCAAGACATTATTGCAATTCTAGGGTTGGATGAGCTATCTGAAGACGATCGCTTGATTGTGTTCCGCGCCCGTAAGATTGAGCGGTTCTTATCTCAGCCCTTCTTTGTGGCACAGGTATTCACTGGTTCGCCCGGTAAGTACGTTTCTCTGACCGATACCATTAAAGGCTTCAAGCAGATTTTATCTGGCTCTTTGGATGAATATCCTGAGCAAGCCTTTTATATGGTCGGCAGCATTGATGAAGCGATCGCCAAAGGCGAAAAGCTGAAAGCTGAAGGCAAATAAGCCAGCCATGACCGCTCGGTTTTGAGTTTTGGGCAAGGCAACAGTCACTCAAAACTTAAAACTTAAAACTTAAAACTCAAAACTCACAATTAAGTTATGCCTTTAACTGTTCGTGTAATTGCTCCTGATAAAACAGTTTGGGATTCTCAAGCTGAAGAAGTGATTTTGCCTAGCACAACCGGGCAGCTTGGTATTTTAGGCGGTCATGCTCCCATGCTGACCGCACTGGATACTGGCGTAATGCGAGTCCGGTCTGATAAAAATACTTGGATTCCGATCGCGTTAATGGGCGGTTTTGCCGAAGTCGATGCGGATGAAGTGATCATTTTGGTGAATGGCGCAGAGCGTGGCGATTCCATCGATAAGGAAGAGGCTCGTGTTTCATTCACAGCGGCACAAGAGCAATTTAATAAAGCTCAGCAAAGTGGTTCTCGGCAAGAGTTTATTAAAGCAACCAAAGCCTTGAAGCGAACACGGGCGCGTTTTCAGGCGGCGGGTGGAATGATGTAAAAAACAAAGTTTCCAGTTTCTACCATTTTTAGGAGGGCGATCGCGCCCTCTTTTATTTTGATGGGGATTTTGTTTAGATTAGCGACACGACCCCGTAAGATAGGGAAGGCGTGACTGAACTGCATCACTGTGAAATCACTTTCTCTTCTTGGCTCTACGGGTTCGATTGGCACCCAAACTCTAGATATTGCGGCTCAATATCCTGACCAGTTTCGGATAGTGGGGTTAGCAGCAGGGCGCAATGTAGAACTGCTGGCACAGCAAGTGCGGCAATTTCGTCCGATGCTCGTTGCAGTATCCGATGCAGAGAAATTACCGGAACTGAAAGCCGCGATCGCCGATCTTTCTCCCCAGCCAACCTTGCTAGCGGGGCAAGAAGGCGTGATTGAAGTGGCGCGGTGTGCGGAAGCGGATGTGGTGGTGACAGGCATTGTCGGCTGTGCTGGATTGCTGCCGACGATCGCCGCCATCAAAGCGGGGAAAGATATTGCCCTCGCCAACAAAGAAACCCTGATTGCCGGCGCTCCGGTCGTATTGCCCTTAGTCAAGCAATACGGTGTACAACTGCTGCCTGCCGATTCTGAGCATTCGGCAATTTTTCAATGTTTGCAAGGAGTCCCCAAAAGCGGATTGCGGCGAATTTTATTAACCGCATCCGGCGGCTCATTTCGTGACTTGCCCATAGAAAAATTGGCGCAAGTAACAGTTGCCGATGCGCTCAAACATCCCAACTGGACAATGGGACGCAAGATTACGATCGACTCTGCCACGCTGATGAACAAAGGGCTGGAAGTAATTGAAGCCCACTATCTCTTTGGCGTAGAGTATGACCAAATCGCGATCGTCATCCATCCCCAAAGCATTATCCACTCGCTGATTGAATTGGAAGACACTTCTGTACTGGCACAACTGGGCTGGGCAGATATGCGCCTACCGTTGCTGTACGCCCTTTCCTACCCCGATCGCGTCGCCACCAACTGGGAACCGCTTGATCTCGTGAAAATTGGCAGTCTTACCTTCCGCGAACCCGATCACGAAAAATATCCCTGTATGCAACTCGCCTACGCCGCCGGACGAGCAGCAGGCTGTATGCCAGCGGTATTGAATGCCGCTAATGAACAAGCCGTCGCCCTATTCCTAGACGAAAAAATCCGCTTCCTAGATATTCCCCGCTTGATTGAGCAAACCTGCGATCGCTACCAATCCCAAAACCGCCCCGACCCAGATCTGGAAGACATTCTCGCTGCTGACGACTGGGCACGACAATATATCCTTACCGCCAGCCAAGCCTTGATTGCCGCTGCTCACTAAGCTGAGAGACTGCGATCGCCCAGTCATAGCCTATTTCAAGAGGAAGATGCGGCTCGTTTGAACTTCAGCTTGATCGCCCCTTTGTTACTTACCGAGCCACCACTGCCCAAAATGCTGACCTGCCCCTGGGCGTTAATCTCAACCGAGAGTTCCACCTCATCCAGGGTCAAATCACTCTGTTGCGTTGCCTGATTAAACACCTCGCCAACCACTTGCAGCAAGCCGTTCATTTGAGTTTTGAGGGCGATCGCATCCAGTGGCACCCGTTGCCGCACAATCGTCTTGACCTGTTCAGTTACTTTTGGTGAACTAAATCCGCCGCCAATATCCTCTCCGCCTCGTCCTCCCCGCACCACTTCCGTTGTTTGGGTAGTTTCAACTTCGGTCACAATCCACAGTTGCGCTACTTCGTTTGCCATCCTTTCCACTCCAATATTTTTCTTTATATTCGCCTAAATACGGCTTGATAGGTTGGTTCAATTCGCCTACTTTACAAGCTACAGTAGGAAGATAATCGCGAAAGGTAACGTTCTCAGCGTATGCATGTCATCAGCTATAAGTGTTTGCGAGAATTTAGCAAGCAACATGCTGATTGCGAGGAAACATTAGATAACTGGTTTAAAATTGCCTGTAAAGTTGATTGGTCCATGCTTATCGAAGTTCAATCCGTTTTTCCGCAAGCTGAAGCGGTTGGTAATTTTACAGTTTTCAATCTCAAGGGAAATAAATACCGATTGATTGTAAGTATTGATTATGAAAAGCAATTAATTTTTATCAAATATGTTCTGACTCATGCTGAATACGATAAGGAGAAGTGGAAGAATGACCCTTACTTTTAACTCAAATAAGTATGGTGAACTGCTTTCTCACTATCAGCCGAAGCTGATTAGAACTGAAGACGACAATGAGCAGGCGTTGGCGATCTCAGAGGAATTAATGCATCGCCCCAATCGTAGCCCTGAAGAAAATGAGCTTTACGATTTGTTGATCGTGCTGATTGAGAAATTTGAGCAGGAATTCTATTTGCCAGGTGCAGCGTCTACACCCCGATCGCTGGTGCAATTTTTGATGGAACACCGCCAACTTGAGGCAACTGATTTAGTGAATGTTTTAGGTTCTGAACTCACGATGAATTCGGTGATTAACGGCGATCGCGAACTCACCACGGCTCAAGCAAAAGCACTGGGAGCATTTTTTCAGGTTGATCCTGGCTTGTTTATTTGAGGGCGATCGTCCTTGCTCTGGCGCTCTTCTTACTTACAATTTTGCCTACCCTCAAGCAACTGAGTCACCCTGTCCTTCTCTCTCGTTGATCAAACGTTTAAATAGTTCAAATTGCTGTTGTTCCTCTTCTTTCGATTGGGGTGCGTGGAACACGATCGCGTTTGACTCAGAATTCCGGCGATCGAATAGCGCTTCTAACGCATTCAAATCATCTCGATGTTGAAGGACATATCCTCTTAGCTCAGCCTTGGTCATTTCCTCAAAGTTTGGTTTCATAGAAAACTCCAATTGCCATCACGGGACACTTCAATTTCTAAATCATCACCCGCGAGAATACCACTTGGGCATTTTTCGGTGATTTCCTCAATGCTTGCTGCCCAGATCTCCGACTTCTTTAAGAAGTCGGAGATCTCATCCCCGAAGAAGTGTAAAGAATAGAGGGAAAAGGGCAAAAGAGCACTAGCGAAGCGGCACGAAGTGCGGGGCAAAGGGCTACAGAGTCCACGCGGAATCGCAGACAACTCGAAAACCGATATTGTAGTACCTGTCGCCCGGAGCATTCCAGTCGCGACTGGCAGACCGACAGAACCACGGATTGTAGGGCCACGAACCGCCGCGCAGCAGCCGGAAACTGGAATCACCGCCGTCAATCCAGGCAGTGCTATCACTAGGTGCCCCTTGATAATTCTCATGCCAGTGATCTAAACACCATTCCCAGACGTTCCCGTGCATATCGTATAAGCCGTAGAGGTTTGGGGAAAATCTGCCCATCTCTGTCGTTGTCTGTCGATAAGCTCCTTTCGGTCCTTGACCATAAGCCCCCGGATAGGTTTTTCCTTCATAGTTCCAATCGGTGCCTCGATAATTTGCCAGTTCAGTGGTAATCGTTTCCCCAAAATGAAACGGAGTACTTGTTCCAGCACGACAGGCATACTCCCATTCAGCCTCATTAGGCAATCGATATTGTCGCCCAGTTTGGCGGGAGAGGCGATCACAAAATTCCACGGCTTCATGCCAGGAAACTTGCTCCACCGGAAGATTTTCGCCTTTAAATTGAGATGGCTCTGGTTTGAGGTCATGATTCACTTTTGGGAAGGATACCACTACTTGCCACTGTGCCTGGGTAACTGGATACTTGCCCATCCAGAAAGCAGACATTTTGACCAAGTGCTGCGGACTCTCATTGCTATATCGTCCTTCCTCCGGTTCTGGTGACCCCATTTGAAACTGTCCCCTCGGAATCGCTACCAGTTCCAAATTGATCCCACCTGCCAATAACTCTAATCGACATTCTACCTGGGCTTTGCGAATGGTGGTTCTGACATTGGGCGACCCCATACCCAAAAGCCCTTTTTCAATCCCTGTGATTGTCACCACTTCAAACTCATAGGTCGGAACAAGTGGTTTTGCGAGAGGATCAGGGGCTACGGTGCGTTGTCCGGTTGCGGGTGGTGGTGGAACTGCTGGAGTCTCAGAGACAGGGGTTGCAGACATCTGGGCAAGTCGTTCAATGCCTTCAATGGCATCATGATCGGCGGATGAAGGTGAAGCGGCTAAGACTCGAATCCACAATTGCTTTGCCAGCTTAAACTCCCGCCTAACTTCAGCCTGAAGAGCATCGTTCTTCAAAGTGATGATGTCAGATTGGTTGGCTTTGCGGGGTAGCAGGATCAGGTGGTATTTAGTGGGCGGTTCAATAATTCCATAAGGAATTTGTTGCGGTTTCTGGTAACGCTGACTCAAGGCAAGTACGTTGTAACGCAAGCGTTGGTATAGCCGTTCCACGGTGGCACAGTTCCCTTCCCCTTCTAACCGCAGACTTTCTAGTAAGGCATAGGTAAAGGCACCTTGTTGCAGTTCGTCAATTTCGTAGGACGATTCCCAAGGGCTACAGGCAAACAGGGTGATCACGCCTTGCTGTTTTTCTTGACCAAAGCCTGAACTATCTCTCCGTCCGTCTCCACTGCGGCAGGCATCAATCAACAGGATGATGTTATCGGCTCCACTCCGTCGCAGGCGATCAGTAATGTATCTCAACGGAATCCAGGTGCTTTTCTCGATGTCGTCTTCAGGATCGGCATCGCTCGGCATTAGATAATCCTGATCTTCATGTCGTTTGCCATGTCCGGCAAAGAAGAACCACAGATTGTCGCCCGGTCTCAAAAAGGGTTCTTCAAACCGGGTGCGAAAAAAGCGACGCAGGGTGGCGTAGGTAGGAGTGGACTTTAGGGCAGGACCGTGATCTTGGGGAATGGTGGGGGAGTCGTCAGTAAAGTGATAGACGGGCTGAATGTTGAGGTCTTGCTGAAAAAAACTCTGCATGGCTTCTGCATCCCGCTGGGCATAGCTCAACGGTTTCAGATTGTCGTATTGATTGATGCCGATCGCGATCGCCCAGTTCTTAGCCATGTAGCTTCTTAATACTTTTTCTCCATCTACAACCTAGTCGCTTGTTTCGTCTGAAGGCAATAGGTTGATCGACAAAATTTGAGGTGATCAGTTGTCGCTGGGTTGTAACTATTCGCGATCGCGCCCATTACTAGGGTGACAGACGCTCAATGATCCAGTTGCCAGATTCAAGCCGATAGCGCAAGCGATCGTGCAATCGGCTGGGTCGTCCTTGCCAAAACTCGATCGTGTGAGGAATCACCCGAAACCCGCCCCAATGAAGCGGACGGGGCACCGCTTGATCCTGATATTGCTCAGTCAGATTTGCCAAGCGTTGTTCAAGAACTTCCCGATTTGGAATCACGCAACTTTGCTCCGATGCCCAAGCGCCCAACTGACTGCTCTGAGGGCGACTCTGAAAGTATGCCTCCGTTTCCCCATCGGCAATTTTCTCAACTGCGCCCTCAATTCTTACCTGACGCTCCAATTCGCCCCACAAAAACACTAGCGCCGCCTGCGGGTTAGCCGTTAGCTCCTGCCCTTTGTGACTGTTGTAATTGGTATAAAACACAAATCCGCGCGGATCAACCCCTTTCAGCAGGACAATTCGCGCCGATGGAGTGCCGCTAGGAGTAGCGGTCGCTAAGGTCATAGCATTGGGTTCCAACAGGTTTGCGGCGATCGCCTGATCAAACCAGGTTTGAAATTGTTGAATGGGATCAGGGTGAATATCGGACTCTAACAGCGATTGACGAGTGTAATTTAATCTCAAATCGGCGATCGACGGGTTCATAGCAAACAGATAAACAAACTAAAGATATTGTCGCAAGATTGCAGCCGTAGCTTCTCCAGTTTTCGCCCAGCTAAACTGCTTTGCTCTAGCCAGACTTGCCTGTTGTAGTTGACTTCTGAGGCTAGAATCAACCGCGATCGCGGTCATTGCCTCGGCGATCGCATTCACATTATAGGGATCAACTAACAACGCCGCATCGCCTGTCACCTCTGGTAATGATGACAGATTGGAGGTAATCACGGGAGTACCACACGCCATCGCTTCCAGCACAGGCAAGCCAAATCCTTCCCACAAGCTCGGCATCACCAGCGCGATCGCCTGACCAATGATTTTCGGCAATTCCGAGTAGGGAACATAGCTCAAAAACTTGACTTGACGAGTTAACTTTAGCGCTTCAATTTGTGTGATCAAATCGGGCATATAGCGATCGTCCATCGGTCCGGCAATCCACAATTCATAGTCTGAAGAATTGGGAATGGCTGCAAACGCGATAATCAATCGCTGAAGATTTTTATACGGATCATTGCGTCCCAAATAAAGAAAATAATTGCGAGTTGGCAACTCTAGAAAGCGAAAATTGGCTGCATCATGTGCCAATAAAACAGGGGTAATCTTATTAGCCGAAATTCCAAAAAAATCAATAATATCCTGTGCTGTTGCCTGGGAGTTACAAATAATATGTTCGGCTTGATTTAGAACCTGGGGTAAGTAGTACCGCTGATAAAGCCAGAGAGGTGTATTTTTGCGGAAAAACCGCAGTGGAATTAGATCGTGAACCGTCACAATCGACCGACAATTAGACCACAAAGGCGCTTCAGGAATGGGAGAAAACAAGAGACGCGATCGCACTTTTTCATACAGTCTCGGTGCTTGAAACTGAGTCCACAATAAGCGAGAAAGATGCCCCTTTCGCCCCTGTTCATGGGTGAGATTATTAGGCACCGAATAACATTTAAATCCTGGCTGATCGCGTGCTACAAATAAAGCCGGATCAAGCGATTTTAAGTGAGGTAATAAATTGATCGCATAGGTCGCCAATCCCGTTGGCGCGATCGGCAAAAATGCTAGATTGATCGATAAAGAATGGGTCATAATATCTCTCTAACTTGACATTCCCACGGCTGAAACCCAAGAGCATCTATCGACTTTGGGCAAACGAGCAGGTAAAGCCATCTGAGATTATAGCCAGTCATCGAGCGAGTGTGATAAAGCGGGTGAACGCTCATGTTGCGGTAGCTGTAGTTATTAAATGATTCTGTCAATCTACTGACTCAAAAGAACAACGGGCGATGTTTTCAGACCTTATTGAATCTCATACTTTCTGTAGGGGCGCTTTGCACTTCACCTCTACCCTGATTTTGAACGCGATCGCAGGTTTTATCCGGATCTGGTGCTGGCGGTGGAGTTTGTATCCAAGTAGCACCTCACACATTTCGACATGCATATTTTCCCTTCGCTTCGGCTGATAGCTTGGAGCGCGATCGCCCTGAGTCCTCTAGGATTCGCCAGTAACGCCTTGGCTGCTCCTGGTTCTTTTGTGGTTCCCACTGTGCCGATTAATGCACCGACTACAGGCGGAAATTTTCCTTATTCGCGATCGCCGGGTTCGGCAGTGGTAATTCCGACGTTGCCACAATCTACCTCACCCCGTTATCCAACGGTGACCAGTCCCAGCAAACTGCCGCCAATCCCCAATCGAACCACTCCTACTCCTACTACCCAACCCTCAATTTTGGATGGCAAGCTAGCCTATCGTGTAACAGTCAACGGTGCCGATGCTGTTCGGGTGAGCGCAGTGGTTCCAGGTGCATTTCGGACGACCGTGAATGGACAGAGTGTTGTGCAAGCAGGCATATTTCGTGAGCAAAGTAAAGCGACCGAATTGCAACAGATTTTGAACCGCAACAACTTCCAAGCGATGGTTTTACCTGTGCAAGCAAGCGAGGTGCAACTTACTCAACCCTCAATTTTGAATGGCAATCTAGCCTATCGGGTAATAGTGAACGGTGCCGATGCTGTTCGGGTGAGCGCAGTGGTTCCGGGTGCATTTCGGACGACTGTGAATGGACAGAGTGTCGTGCAGGCAGGCATATTTCAGGAACAAGGCAAAGCGACCGAATTGCAACAGATTTTGAATCGCAACAATTTGCAAGCGACGATTTTGCCGATGCAGGCAAACGAAGTGCCTTCTAAGCAGCCTTCTCCGATTACGAACCCATCGCGCAACCCCGATCCTATCCCAATGCCTGTTCCTAAAAGCGGCATTACCGTCGTCATCGATCCAGGGCATGGCGGCGGCGATCCTGGTGCAGTGGGCATTGGCGGCTTGCAGGAAAAAGAGGTGACGCTGGCAGTATCGCAGCAGGTTGTGGCATTGCTGAAGCAGAAAGGAGTTAACGCCATATTGACGCGACCGAATGATCGAGAAATTGAATTAGCACCGCGAGTAGACTTTGCAGAACAGGCAAATGCTAATGTGTTTGTTAGTATTCACGCAAACTCGTTTGATGCGAATCGAACCGATGTAAATGGGATTGAAACCTATTACTACGCAGGTGATGGACAAGCGCTTGCTCGGATGATTCAAACCAGTTTGCTACAAGAGTTGGGCGTACGCGATCGCGGTGTGAAGCAAGCAAATTTCTACGTGATCAAGTATACGGACATGCCAGCGGCACTGGTTGAAATTGGCTTTGTCACGGGTGCAGAAGATGCGGCTCGACTGGCGAGTGCGACGGGACGCAGCAAAATTGCCCAAGCGATCGCCCGTGCTATTTTGCAATATGTGCAGTCCTGACAATCGCGATCGTCTACCGTGCACTAGATAGATGATCAGATCCTCTTCACAGGCTTGAGAGTGAATCCAGCCTCAAACTCACCCAAAATATCAATGTCGCTCTCTGCTGTAAAGTCTTCTCGTAAGACTGAGCCAAACAAGGAAAGTTTATAGATATGCCACTGCTGACAAAGCGCGGCTATTTCATCGGTAGGAACTTTAATGTTTTTGAGGTTCATCCCAAATCAACTCCCAATGCTTCAAGCTGCTGACTCATCCAAGAGATCGCCCGTTCTTCATCCTTCTCGTTGGCGTAGCCTCTCTGTAAGAGAATCGCCCGTTCCACGCCTGTTTTAGCAATTTCCAGCAGTTGTTTAGATTGCTCCTGCGTATTTCTGAGGATGGTGGCTAATTGCATGAATTAAACATCTTCACCGAGGACTTACGGCATAGCAATATTGTTCAGGAGATCCGCGAAGTTTTTGGTGACGGTTGACCAGGGGCGCGATCGCAGCCAGTCGGCGCTGGCGAGGCTGCGCTGCTGAGCTTCAGCCCGGTGAGTATAAAGATATTCCAGGGTCTCCACCAGTTCTTCTACATCCGATTCGCCCCAGCCTTCTACACCCACAAATTCCGCAGGCGCTTTGACTCGACGTTGCGATTGCAGCGGAAAGCCCAGGTTGTGTTGAGTCAGATCGCGGTTGCCTGTGTTGTTAGAAAGTATGGTTGGCACCCCACAGGCAAGGCTAGCGATCGCGCTGTGGTTCAGTCCGGCTTCGCAGCGGCTTGGAAAAACGGCAACATCGACTTGGTGCAAAACTTGACCCAGCATTGCATAGGCAACCGGTTCAAGCACCAGAAAAGACTCTTTGGGCAATCCGTTTTGAATCAGCCATTGAGAGGTTGCAAGCTGTTCATGTGGGTTGAATTCTGGCGTTCCGATGACATGATGGGTATGATCCAGACCTTTCAGAGAATCGCTATCTGCCCACCAAGAGGTCAACAGCAGCGCGTCAGGATGACGAGTTTGGAAGACTTTGAACGCTGCGATCAAGATATCCTGACCGTGGGTATAGCTCAACTTGCCAGGGGAAAAGATGACAAAGCGATCGCCCAACCAATCACCTTTTTTTTCGGGATAAAACAAGGTGGGATCAATCCCCTGAAGCCCGATTTGAGAGACTTCTAGTCCGTAATTTCTCAGCAAATCTGCATTCCATGTGGAACCCGTGATAATCACCCGACAAGATTTTGCCGCCGCCAATGCCGGGTTATCAAGGTGCGTGTCTTCTAGAGCAACTAGGGCGATCGTCTGCTGTGGATCGGCAGGCGGACTAGGGGCGATCTGGGTAAAGCCATCGGCGATCGCCTGTAGCCGCAGCCCACTCGATGAATTACTGGTTTCAGCTTTCAGCGATCGCAACAGTGCCACTTCCAGCGGAGTCAAATCGCCAGAGGCAGATAACGGATGCTGAAGCACGGGCGCAAACTTGGAATGGTTCCGCAGATACAGCGCCAATTGAGTTCCCAAAATGCCCCAATCAGTCAGCCCGTTGAGATGCCAGGACAAGAAAATGTCGAGTTTCGAGTTTTGAGTTTCGAGTTTTGAGTTTCGAGTTTCGAGTGATGAGTTTCGAGCTTCGAGTGATGAATGAGGAGTTTCGACTGACGAGGGGTGAGTTGGGGAGGCATCATTTGTGCTTTGCACTCCATCATCCGTACTTCCTCCTTCGCCATTCGCACTATCTCCCACAGGGACACTCCGCAAACGGAATTCCTCATTCGTCATTCGCATTTCGTCATTTGTCATTCTGCTGGTTAGTGCTTGTTGAATTTGCTGCATGACGCTGTCCCAGTCGCCGGGGTTGGGTTGACGGAAGAGGCGCAGAGTGGGATACCAGGGGCTATCGGTGCGATCGCACATCCAGCGCCAGTCGGGAGCAAAAGCCAGCAGCACCCAAGTAGGCTTGCCAAGTGCCCCGGCAAGGTGAGCAACGGCAGTATCGACAGTGATGATTAGGTCTAGCTGGGCGATCGCGCAGGCGGTGTCAGCAAAATCCTGTAGCTCCGACCCCAAATCGTAGACTGGCAAGTCAGCGGTCAACTCGGCGGCGGCATCCCCTTTTTGCAGGCTGTAAAAGGTGACATTTGGCAGGTCAAACAACGGTTGAAACTGCTTTAAGCGGCAGGATCGGAAACGATTGTTGCGGTGATTGGGGTTGCCTGCCCAGACAAGACCCACTTTGAACTGACGATTTTCGATTTTCGATTTTCGAGTGGATGAAGAGACCAAATGATCTTTCTCTATTCGACACTCGACACTCGGCATTCT
>CASBQE010000455.1 GCA_949127665.1 Synechococcales cyanobacterium PMM_0083 | reverse complement strand
TTAATGCTGCAAGACTTGGACGATGAGCAGATTGCAGCATTCATCCAGCGATGGCACGACCTGACCTTTGCAGACGCAGCCGATCAGGTTCGCAAACAGCAGCGCTTGCAAAAAGCCGTGCAGGAGTCTAAAGCGATTCGAGAACTGGCTGGCAACCCCTTGTTGCTGACGATGATGGCAATCCTCAATCGCAATCAGGAACTGCCTCGCGATCGCCCAGAACTCTATAACCAGGCATCGCGGGTGTTGCTGCATCAGTGGGATGTGGAACGGGCATTGGTGGAAGATCAGCGGCTTGACCCGAAAACGATCGACTATCGCGATAAACAGGCAATGCTGCGCCAAGTGGCATATCACATGCAGTCGAGCCAGAAGGGGCTGGCAGGGAACATCATCAGCGCCACCGATCTAGAAACCATTTTGGCGGAGTATTTGAAGCAGATCGAGATCGACCAACCGAGAACCTGTGCCCGATTGATGATCCAGCAACTCCGGACGCGAAACTTTATCCTCTGCTATCTGGGTGCCGACTCCTACGCCTTTGTGCATCGCACCTTTCTGGAGTATTTTTGTGCTTGTGAATTTGTCTGGCAGTTTAAGGAACCCCACACCCTGACCGCTGAGCAACTCAAACTGGAAGTGTTTGGGCAGCACTGGCAAGATGAAACCTGGCATGAAGTCTTGCGGCTGATTGCCGGACTGATCGATGCCAGATTTGTCGGCGAGATCATCGACTATCTGCTAGCCCAAACCGTCGATAGAAGTGCGTTTTTAGATGAAATCGATCAACTGAAAAAAGAAGGACTGAGCAACTTGCTGTTAGCTGCCTATTGCTTTGCTGAGGTGAGAAATAAGGCGGCGATCGCCTCCACTTCCGTCCATCTGCTCAAAACGTTACAGCGCGAAGTTGAGCAAGAGTCTCCACATCAGCTTGATGATGAATCGGCAACCGCCCTGACTACGTTGATTGCTACCTTGTGGCAGGATCATCCTGGAACCTTGTCCTGGCTAAAGGGCTGTCTTCAGGTTGGTTCTTCGTCGCTTATTCCAATATCGGCTGTCCGGGCGATTGCTCAATGCTGGAAAGACAACCCTGAGACCTTACCCTGGCTTGAATCTCGTGCTCAAACTGATGATAACAATTATGTGCGGTGTGTAGCGGTGCAGGCACTAGCCCAAGGATGGAAAGACGACCCTAAGACCTTACTCATCCTCAAATCTCGTGCTCAATCGGATGACTATTGGGATGTGCGGCGTGAAGCGGTACAGGCGATTGCTGAAGGTTGGAAAGATGATCCCGAGACCTTACCCATGCTCAAATCTCGCGCTCAAACTGATGACAACAAGTATGTGCGGCGTGTAGCGGTGCAGGCACTAGCCCAAGGATGGAAAGACGACCCTGAGACCTTATTCATCCTCAAATCTCGCGCTCAAACGGATGATGATGCTTATATGCGGCGTGTAGCGATGCAGAAGCTAGCCCGAGGCTGGAAAGACGACCCCGACATCTTACCCTGGCTCAAGTCTCGCGCTCAAACTGACGACAATGAGTTTGTGCGGAGTGCAGCGGTGCAGGAGTTAGCCCGGGGCTGGAAAGACGACCCCATAATGTTTGAGTTTTTGATTGATCGCGCGCTTCATGATTTCTATAAAAGAGGGACAGAAGAATTTTCAAAATATGAAGACAATCCCCGGCAAACTGCACTGGAAGCACTGGTCAACCATTATCCTGATCATCCTCAAACACGGGAATTGTTGAGCGATCGCGCCCAAAACGATCCCGACAAGAAAGTACGAGAGTTTGCAGCCCAAAAATTAGCAAAATTGCAGTAACGGAACGAACATTCCCCGTGAGCAGCGCGATTCCGCAAAGCAGATCTCTCACGAGAATCGCCAAACTCCACTGTTTGAGCCTGAAACTGAGCCGTGTTGAGCCTGAAATTCAGCCGTGCGATCGCCCCTAAATCAACACACTTGGATCAACTTTAAATAGGGTACTCAAGGTTTTCACTGGTGCGATCGACCGTTCGCGATCGTCTGTTAAAGCTTCAGTTACGATTACCTCAGAACTCTAGATAAAAGCGTAAGGTAAACATTGTCAGATTTACTACGAATAATCTTGTGCCAGAATCCGCCTAATTTCAGCGTCCAGTGCCGGAATTTTATGGATTACAACATCCCAAACAATGTCATAATCAACGCCAAAATAGTTATGAATCAAGCGATCGCGCATTCCAGCGATCGCCCGCCACTCAACAGTGGTGTATTGTTGTCGCAAGGTATCAGGTAATTGTTTGACTGCCTCACCGACCACTTCAATGCTACGAACATAAGCTCGTTTGAGTGTCTCATCTTGAATAAAAGTTGCTTTATTTAGACCACCAGAACTCGTCATAATGTAGGTTGTCTCGTCGAGAATGTGCTGTAAATACTCACGAGCCGACAGCGACATACTCAACCTCATCTAAAATGTAGGGTCCAATATAAGGACTGAGGGATTCGACGGTAATCAGATCGACTGCTCTACCAAAAATATCTTCTAGAAAAAAAGATAAATGGATGAAATTATCAAATGTCTTTTTCTCTGGCTCGAAAGCAACTAATATATCGACATCACTTTGATCATGGATTGCAACATCACGAACGAACGAGCCAAATACTCCACATCGCCTTACACCAAACTCCTGTAACTCTTGTTGATGCTGATGCAGAAGAGAAATCACTTGGGCTTTAGTTTGTACAGCCATTGTTTGCCGAGTAAGTTCGTGTGGCATATGCTAACCCTTGTTCCATCAAAAATCGCAGCATTGAAGGGGCTTTGAGTCAGAACCGGGTTGATAAAATTCCTGTTCAAATTTTTCAATTAAAACAATCAGCTTCCATCACTATATCTGGACTTCTCAAAGATCCTCTTAGATTAGCTGATAAAATAAAAGACTTGTTATTAGAAACATTCATCAGTTGCGAAGGCAGTCATGAGCAAGGGAACGCTATTTGATAAGGTTTGGGATGCACACACGGTTGGAACGCTTCCTTCAGGGCAAACCCAACTGTTTATTGGGTTACATCTCATTCATGAAGTGACCAGCCCTCAAGCGTTTGCCATGCTGCGGGAACGGGACTTGCAAGTATTATTTCCCGATCGCACGATCGCCACGGTCGATCATATTATTCCCACCAACAATCGCGATCGCCCCTTGCTCGATTCGCTTGCCGAAGAAATGATGCAGTCGTTGGAACAAAACTGCACAGAAAACGCCATCACGTTTTATCCCGTTGGCTCTGGTAACCAGGGCATTGTCCATGTGATTGCGCCGGAACAAGGCTGGACTCAACCCGGCATGACGATCGCCTGTGGAGATAGCCACACCTCTACTCATGGAGCCTTTGGCGCGATCGCCTTTGGCATTGGCACCAGCCAAGTCCGTGATGTGCTGGCATCTCAAACCCTTGCTCTTGCCAAGCTAAAAGTTCGTCGCGTAGAAGTGAATGGCGCATTGAGTCCCGGTGTCTATGCCAAAGATGTGATTTTGCATATCATCCGTAAGCTCGGTGTGAAAGGGGGCGTGGGCTATGCCTATGAGTTTGCTGGAACCACGTTCGAGCAGATGACCATGGAAGAACGGATGACCATTTGCAATATGTCGATTGAGGGTGGCGCACGGTGCGGCTATATTAATCCCGATCAGGTGACTTTTGACTATCTGCAAGGGCGGGATGCTGCGCCTAAAGGAGTCGATTGGGATACCGCGATCGCGTGGTGGCGAAGTATTGCTAGCGATCGCGATGCTGACTACGACGATGTGGTGATCTTCGATGCCGCAGAGATTTCGCCCACTGTTACCTGGGGCATTACCCCTGGTCAAGGGATTGGCGTGACTGAACAGGTGCCCACTCCAGCGGAAATGGTGGAATCAGAACGGGCGATCGCAGAAGAAGCCTATCGCTACATGGATCTGCAACCCGGCAACCCGATTCAGGGCACCAAAGTAGATGTGTGCTTCATTGGTAGCTGCACCAATGGGCGAATTTCTGACCTACGCGAAGCCGCCAAATTTGCCAAAGATCGCCACGTTGCCCCCGGTGTAAAGGCTTTTGTTGTACCTGGTTCCGAGCGAGTCAAAGAACAAGCCGAAGCCGAAGGACTCGACAAAATTTTTGAATCTGCTGGGTTTGAATGGCGCGAAGCAGGCTGCTCTATGTGCCTTGCCATGAACCCCGACAAACTCCAAGGTCGCGAACTCAGCGCTTCTTCTTCTAACCGCAACTTTAAAGGTCGCCAAGGTTCTGCTTCCGGTCGCACGTTGCTGATGAGTCCCGCAATGGTCGTCGCCGCAGCCGTCACAGGCAAAGTCACCGACGTGCGCGAGTTACTGTAGTTTGTTGTATTGATTGATTCACTATCTTTTGACTAACAATAGTGAATGTTAGAGGAAATAAGCTGCTTGCTACTGTGAGCAAAATATGGAGGCGCTATGCCCAAAAGAGTTTTGGAGAACGTCAAAGTCTCTGGGTTCCAATCAATTCGCAGCTTGGACTTAGATTTGAATGCTTTAAACATTCTCATTGGTGCGAATGGGTCTGGAAAGTGGAACTTTATTTCCGTGTTTAAATTTCTAAATCAAGTAATTAATAAAAACTTCAACTTTTTAGAGCAAAGTCTGGAGGCGTTCATTCAATACTGCATTTCGGACAAAAGCTTACTCACCAGTTAGAGGGTGCATCCCAGTCTGCCGCTATCAAAAGCACTATCTGAAATTCAGATTTGACGGTAGATAATAGAGAAAGGCTGCTAGCCCAAATCAATGCCGAGGAAGCGATCGAGGAAGCGGCTGCGCCATATTGCCCGTAAAATCAGGCACCATTCAAACGCCACAAACGCTAGAAACAGGTAGCTCCAGAGGCTGAGTGGCTCTAGCTCAAAGAAATTACGAAACGGCGGCACCGCCAAAATCAAGAAGTATATGCCCAGAAGCACGATCGCAACGATGGTATAGCGCCAATCGCCGCTCAAGGGTTCACCGCCAACCCAAAACTCTGTGGGCGGTTTGAGGAACGGCAATAGCAACAGTTCGCCCATAATCAAAATGGTCACTAAAGCGCTGCGGGGTGTGGCGTAATCGACCTGCAACAAGTCAAGATTGGGCTGCAAATCGAGAATGGCAACAACTAGATAGAACAAGTAGACGAACAGCGCAACTAAAGTCAGCGTCAGCGTTGCGGGTATGACGAAGTGTAGAATTCCTCGCACCATGCTGCGGCGGGGAACCGCTCCGGCTTTTGCCCACACGGGAACAAACATGGCGGGGAAGCCAACTCCAATCAGCGCCACGATCGCGCTTTGTTTGTTTTGCAATGGAAAGCTATCGGCGACGATCGCCGTGGCAAACACCAGCAGCGTCACGCAAAACGTTCTGACCAAAAACAGCTTCATCACGTCTTGAATGCCGTTACGAATCCGCTGTCCTTCCAAAAAGGTGTGAGGTAACGCCGCAAAAGAATCCTTCAGCAACACAATATCGGCAACGCTGCGGGTGGCTTTGCTGCCGCTTTCCATCGCGATCGCCAAATTCGCCTGCTTCAGCGCCAGCACATCATTCACCCCATCGCCAATCATGGCAACGTATTTTCCCCGGCGGCGTAATCCCCGCACCAAGTCTGCTTTTTGATCTGGCGTAATTCTGCCAAACACCGTGCTCGTCAATGCGGTTTGGATAAACTGCGCTTGATCCATCAGCGCTAACTCTTGCCCCGAAACCACCTCAATGTTTTCTCCCAGACCGGCTTGTTTGGCTAAAGCTGCAACTGTTGTGGGGTTGTCTCCCGAAATGATTTTGACCTCGATCCCAGCCTCGGCAAATCCAGCTAACGTTTGCTTGGCTTCGGGTCGCAGTTGATCGCTAAATCGCAACAGTCCCAGTGGCTTTAGGTCTTGAGGTAGCTCTGCTGTCGAGTTTTCTTCGGGTGTTAAGTTTTGCGGACTATGGGCAAACATCACCACTCGTAACCCTTGTTGAGTACCCTCTTCGACATAATCGGCACTATCAGGATCTAAGCCAGCCAAGGACATGAGAAATTCTGGCGCACCGAGGACATAGGTTCCAGGTTTCAGGTGTGAGGGGTCTGTGGCGGAAACATCAAAGGTAAGCGCGCTCCACTTGCGGACGGATGAGAAGGGCACTTCCGCGATCGCATCCATGACAATGCCGGGACAGGTGTTGGCGATCGCATCATTGGTTTTATTGCCTGCGATCGTGCTGGCGGCGTAGATTCCCAGGAGCGATCGCAACTCCTCCTCGCCAATACCCACTGGATAAATCTCTTGCAGTTCAATTTGGTTCGTGGTCAGGGTGCCCGTTTTGTCCAGACACAAAATATCTACATTGCTCAGCGATTCCACCGCATTTGCCTGTTGGATCAGCACATCTTCGCCAATCATTCGCACTGCCCCTAGCCCATACGCTAGGGTGATTGCCAGCAACAGCCCCGCCGGAACCAGACCAGCAATCACCGCCGCTCGCTGCACTACATCGTTGAGCGAATAGGCGCGGCTTAAAAAACTAATGCCTACCAAAATCCACAGGAAACAAGCAATTAGCAAAAACACCCGAATTACCACATTAATTTCATGCTGCACTGGGGTCAACACCTGCCGAAACGCCCGTGCGCCCGTCATCAGCTTGTGCGCCACTGTCTCAGTGCCGACTTTTTCGGCTTGATAGCAAGCGGTGCCGCTAACGCAAAAGCTGCCTGAATAAACCGGAACGCCAGCCATCTTAGGAATGGAATCAGACTCTCCCGTCAGCAATGATTCATCGACCTCAATTTTTCCATCGCCAATGATCGCACCATCCACCACAATTTGGTCGCCGGGACGCAGCACCAACACATCGCCTAGTACAATCTCACTGGGATCAACGTTTTGCTCTTTCCCTTCCCGAATGGCGATCGCCTTGGGACGGTACAGCAGCGCAATTTCATCCAATTTGCGCTTTGCCCAAATTTCTTGACCGATGTTGACCAGTACGCCGCCAAAAATCACAACCGCGACCAAAATGCCATCGCCGACTCGCCCTAGCAAAAACATCACCAAACTAATGGTGAAGAACGCCGCATTGATAAAGGTGAACAGGTTCTCGTTAAAAATTTGGCGGTAAGGGCGACTGCTGCTGCGAGGAATGTTGTTACCCTTGCCATCCACACGCCGAGCAATGACTTCGCGATCGCTCAACCCTTGCAATTCAACTATCTGCGCTGTTTCCGTATCACTCATGAGTCAATTTACTCAGCCACATTCCAACAGTAGTGCGATCTTAACCGGGATAGCCCCCTTCCGCTTTGCATCCGCATAATTTCAAGGAAGTAAAGTAGGATTAGGCAACAGCAGCAAGGTTTGGCTATGGATGACTCTGCATTTACGTTATTTATTGGGTTTGGCGCGCTGTGGACAGTGATGGGCATCGCTGCCGTAATCGCCTTGCTTAAAGCCGATGGGCAAAAAATTCGCTTTGG
>CASBQE010000454.1 GCA_949127665.1 Synechococcales cyanobacterium PMM_0083 | reverse complement strand
GCGCTCGACAAGCGTATCGGCTGGCACAAATCTATGCAAGGTTTGAGCCTTGGCGCTGCTGTTGCCTGTGCCGTGTCTGCCGGAAATCTAGCCCGCAGACTAGCAGATGAGAATGAGATTGAAGAAATGAAGACCAGGGCTATCAAGGCGGACGTTGTGGATGAAATCGGTACATCGGTGTACGTCTCTCAACAGCAGAGGCAACAGGAAGCAGAACAAATCTTGAACCCAGCACAGAACCCCAACGATGCGGTTCTACTGCTAGAGCGCGCTCTAGCTTTAACTTCTGAAGGTTCCGAACCTGAAGTTTCCGAACCTGATTTGACTCCTGAAGAGCAGGAATTAGCAGAGAAAATTCAGAACCTGAAAGTTCGTGGGTACGGCAAGGTCAAGATCATCCTCGAATTATGGGGGGCTAGCAAAGGTGGCGGTGCAAAATACAAGGCTGCTGAGGCTGAGTATAAGCGCTTAATCGGGGAGTAAAAATCGCTCGACTTCAGCACAGAAAGAAGCAAAAACAATTCGTCGATGTATAACATCGACGAGAGCCGACCTCACACGACCGCGCTGGAATCATGTATTTTGAGTCGATTTTTGTCTCGAAAGTTGCGGGAAAATTACTTTTCCTGAAACCTTGAGCCGAGCTGAGACAAGGTGATATCTAGCGAGGTAATTTTCGAGGATTCAATAGCCGTCCAATCTTTGGGTGTAGAATCAAGGCTATGACCGACACATCAGACTTAATTAGAGACTGCGAAACACTTCATCACCTCTACGGCTATGACGATGAAGGCGTTTGTCATGACACTGAAGCGGAGGCAGATGCTTATACACTTGCTGGCGCTAAGGTCTCTTGGCAACTCACTCAACCCGATAGCACTTTATCTAAAATTCTTAAGAAGGTTGCGGGAACCAATTACTTTGAGGGTCAAGAGCGAGACAAGGAAGACTTCTGGAGCCTTATCATTGCCTACTGGCGCGAAACAATGGCAGCCGCTAAAAAAGCCCCTGAGCCTCTCGTTAAAAACCTGCGGTCTTTAGCTTCTTCCTTCCGGAAAGCTTTCGTCACGTACGCGAGCAAGGTACAGAAAAAGCTAATGTCTGAGGGCACTCGTTCCCCGCCAAAAATCTTTTTGCCTATTCCCAATAAGACCGAACTAGGTGGCTGCGCTCGAAGCGACTCACTCATCTGCTCGCTGAATTTCTAGCGGGGCGGTTCCATCTGTGCTCTGAATTTTTCAAAAAATAAACACCAAAAAACCGTCGCTAGTAATTGGAACTACGCTGCAACGGCTTTTGGAACTCACAACCTGTCCAGAGGACGGGCTACTTGTCTCATGTACACACCATCATACTCCGAAAACTCCACGCCCGTCAACGCTAAATTTCTCTCGAAAGCGCACCAAGAACAAATCGAACAGCGCGGGCTATTAAACGGTCGAGCAAGAGCCAATTGTCGAAGCATTACAGCCGAAGAAGCCTCCCTAACGTTGGGGTTTCCGGCAAAATCTGGCGGCATCCTGATCGAGGGCGATTCACTCCAAAGCCAATTCCGCCCCGATAAACCTTGGAAACTTGGCAAGGAAAAAGTACCCCCAAAGTATTTGACACCGCTAACCGACCACGGCTGCGACGCGATTTTACCGTCCGACCCTGAGCAAAAAGATTATTGGGAACCAGAAAACCTCAAAAAAATTTGCTATCAAATCAACGGGCATCCGTACCTTTTAATTACCGAAGGGGGATTTAAAGCGATCGCCGGTTGTGACAATAATCTGCCGACGATCGGATTGATGGGCGTAGAGATGGGCTTGACGGGTAAAGATAAGGATGTACAGGGTAAGCGCTACCTCATACCATCCCTAGAAAAATATGCCAAAGCGGGGCTCGGACTAATCATTGCCTTTGATGCGGACGCTGCGACAAACCCAAACATAAATTGGGCACAGCGGAAACTCGGACACCAACTCCTAAAATTTAATGTCCCCGTGTACATTGCTACGGGACTATGGGATATGGGAGAAAATGGAGAGACAAAAGGCATGGACGATTTTATCAAAAAACGGGAAATAGAAGAGTTTAGGCAAATACTCGCGCGATCGATAAAGTTTGAAGACTGGGAAGCGAAAACTTTCCCCAAAGAAGACGGGCTAGTTTACGATTCCAGCGATCCAGATAGCACCCGCCCGCAAAAAAAAGAGAAAGCGCCAACACTCCCATCTGCGAACAACCTTGCAGACGAATTAGCAGAAATTTACCGCGAAAAACTTGCATGGGAGTCCGAGTTTCAATTGTGGCGACAGTACGGCGCGGAGTATGTCGGCTGTTGGGACATAACGACAGAGGAAACAGTACGCGGACTAATTCACGCTCACCTCCGATCGCTTGAGGAGGCACCGGCTTTTAACTCCGGGTACGTGTCAAGCGTCTTGACTATCCTAAAATCCGACTTAGAAACCCGAAAGTGGAATCAACAACCGGGCTTAATCCCTCTCCGTGACGGCGTTTTGAACCAAAAAACCCTAGAACTGACTGAGCACGCGCCGGGATACAAACTCACCTGGCAACTACCTTTCAAGTGGGCGGACAGAGGTATCGGTTGCGCGCCTATTGAAGAATTTTTGCTAAAAATTTCCGGGCATCCCGATATCGCAGAGGTACTGCTGGCATATCTTGCAGCGATTGTTACCGGCCGAGCCGATTTGCAGCGTTACCTAGAATTAATCGGTGGCGGTGGAACCGGAAAATCTACCTATATGGCGTTGGCTAAAGCTTTGATAGGTGGCGACAACGCGGTATCCAGTCAGTTGAAACTGTTAGAGTCCAACCAATTTGAGACGGCGCGGTTTTACCAGAAAAAATTAATCCTCTTTCCCGACTCGGAACGGTGGATGGGAGAAATTTCAGTTTTGAAACAACTCACAGGACAAGATCCGATCCGATATGAGCGCAAGGGTGTACAGCAGTGCCGCGACTTCGCCTATGAAGGGATGGTGATTTTGTCAGCCAATGAAGCTCCCCAAAGTTCCGATCGCACATCTGGGCAAGAACGCCGGAAACTTACGATCGAACTAGACACCCGGTGTCCAGAATATGAAGGTCGGGAACTGGCAAAAGAATTTGCTCTTTACTTGCCCGGTTTACTCGCGAGAGTTTTATCAATCCCCTCGGAGCGGATAACGGAATTAGTCAAGCACTCCGATAAAAATGTACCCGCACTCTCCGAGAAAAAATGGAGTCAACTTTGTGAAACTAATCCGATCGCAGAATGGCTAAATGAGCGCGCGGTGTCTGGCGAAAATTTCAAAACCTATATAGGCACAAACGACCCCGATTCTGTCGGCAAGTGGCTGTATGCCAATTTCTGCCAATTCCAAGCGCAAAGTGGTTGCAAGCAATCTATACCCAATAAGCGATTCAGTAATAATCTAAAAGATTTACTCAAGAATCAACTCAAGCTATCCATCAAGGAAGGCCGCGACCGTGACGGTTCATATATAGAAGGAATTGGCCTCCGATGTTTGGTCGATCCAGGCAACAAATTACCCCGTCCTGTCACAAAAACCTCATTTTGTGACGGGTTTGTGACGGACGGTGACGGAAGTGTGACGGCTGAAAGCCTTACGGATGTCGGATGTGACGGGTTTGACGGGTTTTTAGAAAATCCAGAAAAGCCAGAAGAAAATTTTGACAACATCTCGCAAGATAATGTAGATAAAAAAAATCTGCCAGACAGGGTTGAGAAAAACCCGTCAAACCCGTCACATCCATCACTACCGGGCATTTCAGCCGTCACAAACCCGTCACAAACCCGTCACAAACCCGTCACAAGCCCAAAAACTCCAAAAACTCCCAGAGAGTATGAGGTAGACGATCAGGTAGTTGTTGCCGACCGAGACGCTGGAATATATAAAGATGCGATCGGTGTTGTTACGGATGTTTGCTACACTCGCAGCGGTCAAGAGCTTAGAGTAACTTTTGAAAAACCAGTGCGAGGCGTTGAAAGCGCCATCTTTACTGCCAGCCAATTAATGTGCCTGCGACCGAAAGCGTAAAAACCTGTGGCGGGTGACTTGCGTTACCCGCCGATCGCAAAATTGGTCATTTTCCGGTCAACTTGGCAGCTATCTGGCAGCTATCCTGCTGTATAGGCAGGCAGAGAATTCAGGCAGTGTCAAGCTTTAACCCGTCTGACACCGACTTTGCGTACCATCTGGGATACCGCGACGGCTGAAACGGCGTAAATAACACCGCTGTACTTTCGCCGTGACAGGGTGATGGTTTTGCTGTCTACAATTTGTCTACAAAATGCTTGACATTGTAGACACTGCCAAGTTACTGTAGACACATACCGTCTACAAAATGTATACAGCCATGAGTCAAGTAATAAGTTTCAGAGCGTCAGGGCATTTTCTGAATTGGCTAGAATCTCAGCGCACAGATGGAGAATCGCTAAGCCAGTGTTGCCAGCGGATACTTAAGGAAGTGTCTACAGAAGTGTCTACAGAAGTGTCTACAGATTTGCCTACACGAGACATTGCAAGCGTCGCGTCTACAGAATTGTCTACAAATTTGTATACAGACATTGAAGCAAGATTTACAGCGATTGAGGAACGGCTGGGAAAATTGAGGGCTTGAGCGAAACTCCTACACCGGAACCGCTCAAGCCTGACACAGAGGAAGAAATCGTAGGGTTGCGCCAAAATCTTGAGAGAGCCAACACCATAATCAATTCGAGGGGCAAAGAAATTGCAACACTGAACACTCGACTTGCTGGCAAGGATGAAATAATCGCAGAGGCAGACGAACAAATCGAGCGGCTAAACTTTGAGCTTGCCAGCCGATCGCCAGAAAATTCTAAAAATCCAGAACCGCTCAACCCAATTGAACTCACGAAAAAACTTAACGCACTCCTTACCAAAAGAAATAAATTTCTTGCGACCGAAGATGTGGCGAGAATTTTAAAAGAATAAGCGCACCTTATCCCCGCAGAATCCCCGATCGCCCAACTAGACAATAAAGCGATCGGGAACCGCAACATAAGAAATTCTGAACAGTTGACAGAACCGCCGGAACCATGTCATTTTTGAAATTAAGGAAGATTGACGCGCGGTAGCCAAGCTCTGTAAAAGCTCGACTAACCACGACTTCACCGAACAGTTTATGCACAACCGTCGGAGCAAAATTTATCATGACACAGAAACCGTCCGCATCTGCGGGCAAAAACCGCATTGATGCACTCAAAATGCGGGCGGAACAGTTAGGGCTGGTTCCCTATGCGAGTTTGTACGGCGACAAACGACGGACTGCCACGTGGGAAAAATTGCTAGAGAACGCGCCGGAATTAGAGCCGTTGCACCCGCGCCCACAGTTTTCAGAATTCAAGAAATCAGACTACCAACTACCGCATCGGCGACATTATGCGATCGTACTTTCTGTCGCTGCGATTGCTTTGCTTTGGCTAGCGAAACCTTTACTCAGCAAGGTTTCACCAATTCAACTCGACATCAAAATTCAATTCACAGGACAAAAATAATGAGTCTACAACTGCGATTATTCGGCGGCGGTAAATCCGATGCTGGCAATTTAGCAACCAGTGGTAATGACGGCGGACACGCGATCGACAAATCAAGGGTACTTGCAGCAACCGCAGCGGGTGTTATTACCCCACTAACCCCTGGTAATTTTGGGAGTATCCGAACCGCGCCAATAGTACCCGCCCCGCGATACTTCGAGCGCGATGAAGCCGATCAGCTTAAAGAACTAGCCAAGGAGAAAACCGACGGCGCGCGACAAGCCAAACGCGCCTATCAATCCCTGAGCAAGATTGAAGAAGCCGATGCAAAAGTCCACAAAGAGCACCGCAAGTATGAGGGGGTGGTTGCCGAGAACGAATTGAAAAAGGTTCGTAGCAACGCGGGTCTAGCAAAAAAACTGCACGGGATGCGTCCCGGTTACGCGCGACTCGGACTCGGAATTGATAAGGCTGAAAACGACGCGCGGGTAAGGATTGACGCTATCAAAGTCAAACTCACAGCGGGGATGAACTGATGAAAGCGATGTACTTGGCTAATTACTTTGTTGCCGGGTGCATCGCTTCCTCCCTTCTAGGGTGGATAGCGAGCTTGCATCCGATGGCATTTAGATCGATCGCCTTCTTGACAGCAGCAACATTTATTTTGTGGGGCTTGTGTTGGTTGCTAGATTTCTCAGTTTCTAGCGTGCTGAAAATTTCAGTGCAGAACCTGCAAGCCTTACTAATTGCTGGCTTAGCCGTTTCCATAATCGGTGCGGGGGTGTTTTTGTGTACCTAAAAATGTTTGTTTTGTCTGGCAGTGCGATCGTACTTTGGCTGACACCGCTAACCGCGCTCGACAAGCGTATCGGCTGGCACAAATCTATGCAAGG
>CASBQE010000453.1 GCA_949127665.1 Synechococcales cyanobacterium PMM_0083 | reverse complement strand
GTGAAAATTCGCGATCGCGTCACCACTCCTTTCGTTGCGACCGCAGGTGGAAAGCTAACCGTGCAGGGCGATCGAGCGATCGACATTTTCGCACTCAACCACCCCCGCAGCGGCTTGTTTTCTGGCGGCGATCTGGTGCTGCGATCGGCTAGCAGTGTTATTGGAGATGCCCATTACTCCAGCAGCGGCAACTTTCGGATCGAGCAGTTAGACGGTAGCTTAGGAAACTTATTCAGCCCCTATGACCCGATTATTCGTGCCAGCGGCGATGTGAGTTTTGCCAGCTATACCGGAGCTTCGCTGCACATCTTGGCGGGTGGCAGTGTCACCATTACGGGGGAAGTTGATATTACTGGAGCAGATACCGTAGCAAACTCCCTACGAGAAACGGTAACCCTTTCGGATGGCAGCTTACTGAGCATTGATGGCAGCCTTCGCCCTACCCTAGACATTCGAGCCGGAACCACGGCGTTTGGAACTCCAGGAATTACGGGCAGCACGGCTGGCTTCACTCCTCTCCCTGGAACAGTTGGCACCGGAACCAGTGCTAATATTACGATCGGTTATATTGGCGACCCAAACGGGAATGATATTAGCGATCGCCTTGTTTACCTGACCAATCAATACTTTCCCAACCCCGGTTTAACAGGCACAATCCGAACGGGAGTGATTGACGTTGATGGATTTCCGGGGAATGCAGGCGCTATTGTCATTGACTCGCAGGGTAGCGCCATTGTAGAGGGAGCTATTGTCGCCAGAGGACCAGGCATCGGGACTGGCAGTGGAGGCAATGTCAAAATTTTGGCAAACGACAGCATTCGCTCAGAAGCAATGCTCACATTTGGCTTGGGGGGTGGTAAGAGTGGGTCAATTCAGTTGCTCAGCCGCAATAGTGACATTCAAACGGATTTTCTGGGAGCAAATGGTGATATTCCTGGGAACATAAGGCTAACTGCGAAAGGGAATATCCGGGCAACAAGCCTTTATACCGATGCTTCTGGCGTTGGCGTAAATGCGGGCAGCATTACCCTTGCAAGTACAGCGGGCGCAATTACGGTGCTTGGAGCCAGCACCACAGCTGTCTTCGGTGAGGGCGGAGATGTTAACCTGACGGCGGCAAGAGATATCACAATCAGTACCATAGACTCTGGCACCTTTGGCACGGGCAAAGGCGGCAATATTGCCCTGATTAGTACGGGCGGTAACATCACCACTACTGATCTGATTCGGACTGACTCGGCAATCGGCGGAGCGGGAGGAATTCAACTTGCGGCTGCCGGGAACATTACGACCGATACTCTGAATGCCGCCACCTTTGGCAACGACAACGGCGGTAGCATTGCGATCAACAGTGGCGCAACCTTTACTTCTGCGAATAGCCTGATTCTGACGGGAACCGCAGGCTCAGGCAGAGCCGGGAATATTGACATCCAGGCGAATACGATCGCTCTGGCGGATAGTCTAGTCAATAGCGGCACGGCAGGCTCAGGCACCGCAGGCGACATTATTTTGCGGGGCAACTCGATTAATCTAATCAATGGAGCCGCAATTGTTGCTGGCAGTGTTGGCACTGGGCAAGGCGGCAATGTGACCGCGATCGCCAACGATACATTCACTCTCAGCGGCATTTCGGCAACGGGCAGATTTTCTCAGGCGGGCACCAACACCTTTGGCATAGGCGACGCTGGCAATGTGGCGATCGCGGCGGGACGATTGATCCTGCGGGATGGAGCCGTTATCTCCTCGACCACCGGAGATTTCACAACCCCTGGCTCTGCGGCGGGTCAAGGCGGCACACTAACCGTGAACGCCGATCTGGTGGATATTCGTGGCACCTCTTTGGATGGCAACTCTCCCAGCCGTTTAGCGACCTCCAGCTTTAGCCCCAGCCAAGCCGGCGATCTGACGGTGAATGCTCGGCAGATCCTGCTGCAAGACGGTGGCATTTTGGCGACATCCACTTTCGACAGTGGGCGCGGCGGCAATTTGACCGTGAATGCCAGCAGTTCGTTAACCGTGGATGGCTATAGCGACACGGTTCAAGGTCGGGTTCCCAGTGGCGTGTCTGCTGATACCTTTGGCAACGGGCTTGCAGGCGATTTGACGATTAACACTCGCGAACTGACCGTGCAAAATGGAGCCGCCATCTCAGTGTCTACCTTTGGCACTGGTCAAGGCGGCAACCTGACGGTGAATGCGTCAAGCAATGTGTTGTTACAGGGAACCGATCCAGATGGGTTTCGCAGCGGCTTATATGCCCAAGCGTTTGATCGGGGCAGCGCTGGAAACTTGGCTGTGCGATCGCAAGATATTCAAGTGCGCGACCAAGCCACTATCACGGTTGCCTCTGGGAGTGCCGCTGAGGGCAAACTTGCCACTGGAACCTTGAGAAACCTGACTGGATTCATAATCGGCGGCAGACCTGCTACCGGAGCCGCCGGAACTCTCACCCTCGATTCAACCCGCCTCACCCTCGACAACCAAGGGCAACTCCTCGCCTCTACCGACTCCGGACAAGGCGGCAACATCAACCTGACTGTGCGCGATATTTTGCTGATGCGCCGCAACAGTTTAATCTCGGCAACGGCAGGAACCGCCCAAGCTGGCGGAGATGGGGGCAACATCACGATTAACACAACGTTTCTAGTCACAGCCCCATTTGAAAACAACGACATTATTGCCAATGCCTTTAATGGACAGGGTGGACGAGTCAACATTACGGCTCAAGGCATCTACTGGTTTAGCTTGCGCAGCCGGGATGATCTGATTCGGCTGCTGGGAACCTCAGATTCTACTAAACTCAATCCGCGTCGCTTGCCCACCAATGACATTAGTGCGATTTCGCAAAATAACCCGTCGCTGAATGGCGTGGTGACTCTGAATACCCCGGATATAGATCCGAGTCGCCGCTTAAGTACGCTGCCAGTCAAACTGGTCGATCCAGCCAGTCAGATTGACCAGCGGTGTGCGGGACGGAGTCGGCGTAGCTCGTTTGTGATCACGGGGCGGGGTGGTTTAGCAGAGAGTCCGCTGGAATCGTTGCAAAGTGGAGAAGGACTTGCGAATTGGGTAGAGGCACCGGAAGGAGGAGTAGAAAAGAGGACACAGGAACAACCAGGGAACCAGGGAAAGGCTCAACCTCCGATCTCAACTCAGCCCCCCACCGAAATTATTGAGGCTCAAGGTTGGGTGCAGGAATCAGATGGCACGATCGCCCTAGTTGCCTACAATCCAAGTGGGGTTCCCACTCAATCCTGGCTGCGATCGCCTGAATGTGGCGAAAAAAAATAGTTGGAATGAGCTTTCGGCTTCTCATTCCAACTCCCGATGATTCTCCCAATTCCGCCTATTTTTACTTTATGACCTTTATAAAGAGCGCCCAGCCGCAATTGCCGGTGCCTGTAACGGTTTAGCATCAAATAGTTGAGCCATTGACTCTGAAACAACCTGCTCACCTAATCCAGGTCTCTGATCACGCAGCCGTGCCGTTAGTGCAACTGTTTTGGCATCATAAATTTGGGTCAAGATTTTGGGATAGAACCCAATACCAATGATGGGTACTAGCAGGCAAGCAATGATGAAGACCTCACGCGGCTCGGCATCCACCAATTCTTCATGAGCGGTTAGTTCTTTGTTTTCAGGACCAAAGAAAATTTCGCGGAGGTTTGAGAGCAAATAAATCGGCGTGAGAATTAAACCCACCGCTGCTAGAAACACGACAATCACGCGGAACGGCACACTGTAGGCATCGCTGGTCGCAAAGCCGACAAACACCATCAGTTCTGCAACAAAGCCACTCATCCCCGGCAATGCTAGAGATGCCATTGAGCAAGCCGTAAACATGGCAAAAATCTTCTTCATCTTTTGCCCCACTCCGCCCATTTCATCCAGCATTAAAGTATGAGTGCGATCGTAGGTAGCCCCCACTAAGAAGAAGAGACTGGCTCCAATCAACCCGTGCGACACCATTTGCAGCATGGCTCCACTCAATCCCAAATCGGTGAAGGACGAGATTCCAATAATCACAAAGCCCATGTGAGAAATGGAGGAGTAGGCAATTTTTCGCTTCAGGTTGCGCTGAGCAAAAGACGTGAGGGCAGCGTAGATAATATTTACCGTGCCCAAAACGACCAGCACGGGCGCAAAAACGGCATGGGCACCGGGCAACATTTCGACATTCATCCGAATCAGCGCATATCCGCCCATTTTTAGCAAGATGCCAGCCAGCAGCATGTGAACGGGCGCAGTCGCCTCACCGTGGGCATCGGGTAGCCAGGTATGCAGGGGAATAATCGGCAGTTTTACGGCATAGGCAATTAAAAAGGCGGCATACATCCACAGTTGGAAGTTGAGCGCCATATCTTTTGCTGCCAGCGATCGCATATCAAAAGTGACCGTATCGCCATAGAACGCCATTGCCAGCGCTGCCACCAGAATAAATAAAGAGCTACCAGCCGTATAAAGAATAAATTTCGTCGCCGCATATTGGCGCTTTTTGCCGCCCCAAATTGAGAGCAGTAGATAAATCGGAATTAACTCCAATTCCCAAGTGAGAAAGAAAAGCAGCATATCTTGCACTGCAAACACGGCAATTTGACCGCCATACATGACCAGCAGCAAGAAGAAAAACAGACGCGGCTTTAAGGTGACGGGCCACGAGGCTAGGACTGCCAAGGTAGTGATGAACCCCGTCAAGATCACCAGCGGCATAGATATGCCATCCACCCCAACCGACCAGCGCAGGTCAATTTGAGAAATCCAGGAATAGCTCTCGACTAATTGCAGTTCGGAACTGGAAAAGTCATAGAAACTACCAAACATGTAGACGATGACCGCAAAGTCAATCAGTCCCACAATCAAGGCATACCAGCGAATGGTTTTGCCGTCTTTGTCGGGAATGAAGGGAATCAAGAGGGAGGCTGCGATCGGAAAGAGAATGATGAAGGACAGCCAGGGAAAATTCTCAGTCAGCATTGTGATGATTAGCCGTTCGTTATTTGTTGTGGATAACTTAACTGGAGAATTAGGATTTTTCTGAAAAGTAAAGTGGAAATGCAGCAGGCGAAACCGTTGGGTGTAAATTTCGATGGGGCTAATGATAACCCCAAGGCTCCGCCTTCCCTCTCGTTTGATCAAACTGAAGCAACCAAACTACGAAGTCACGCCAGAGAAAATCACTAATCCAAGCACGGCTGCAAACACAACCAATGCATAGAACTGGGCACGACCATTTTCCAGGTATTTTAGGGTTTCGCCTGTCAGCAGGGTCACCAAACCCGTCAAATTAACTACACCATCCACAACTTTAGAATCCACTTCTAGCACCTGACGAGCTAAACGGCGGCTACTTAACACAAATACGTTGTAGTAAATATCGTCGATATACCACTTGTTTTTGGAGAGGTTGTAAAGGACTGGGATGCGATCGGCGATCGCAGCAGGATCAATCTTCCGCGAAAAATACATCAGCGATGCGAGTGTTAATCCAATCAAGCCAATGCCAACGGAACTGCCACCCATTACCAAAAATTCAGTCAATTCCTCTTTGGGTAACGCATGGAATCCCGGCTCCAGCGTTTCCACCACTTCTCCAGGCGCATGGATAAACGCCTCAAAGTAGTTGTTGAATGGAGTGCCCACCAACCCGATAAGCGCCGAAGGAATCGCCAAAATCACCAGCGGCAGAGCCATCGTCCAAGGAGACTCATGAGGAGTGCTGGCGTGTGCATGAGCATCGTGATTATGATCATCTTGAGTACCAGGCGCAATATCCATGATTAACTCTTTGGGATTCATCGCACCGGGACCAAAGTTTAGCCCTACCGCTTTCAATTGCTCTGCATCAATTTGGTTCAACACCACTTTATCTTTGCCGCGAAACTCTCCCTCAAACGTGAGGAAGTACATCCGGAACATATAAAAAGCAGTGATTCCGGCTGTCAACCAACCCACCAGCCAAAGAGCGGGATTTGCGGCAAAGGTTAGCCCCAAAATTTCATCTTTTGACCAGAAACCCGCAAAAGGGGGAATTCCAGAAATCGCCAGAACACCGATAAAAAAGGTGCTGGCGGTAATGGGCATATATTTTCGTAAGCCACCCATCAAGCGCATATCTTGAGCATAGGCAGCATTATGACCTACCACCGATTCCATGCCGTGGATCACGGAACCCGATCCCAAAAACATCATGGCTTTGAAGTAGGCATGGGTCATGAGGTGAAATAATCCGGCGCTGTAACCACCCACGCCCATTGCCATCACCATGTAGCCCAACTGAGACATGGTGGAGTAAGCCAAGCCCTTTTTGATATCCATTTGGGTAATGGCGATCGTGGCTCCTAAAAATGCCGTGACTCCGCCCGTCCAAGCAATCACCGTCATTGCTGTGGGAATGTTTTCAAATACGGGGAACATGCGCGCAATTAAAAACACGCCTGCCGCGACCATCGTTGCCGCATGAATTAGGGCAGAGATGGGGGTCGGACCTTCCATCGCATCAGGTAGCCAGACGTGCAGCGGAAACTGCGCCGATTTTGCCACAGGACCCAAAAACACCAAAATGGCAAGCAACGCGGCTACGCCACCGCTGAGGGCACCGGATTGCACCAAATCTTGCAGGCGATCGCCAATCACTTCAAAGTCAAAGCTGCGAGTTGCCCAATACAGACCGAGAATGCCCAGCAGCAAGCCAAAGTCACCGACACGGTTTACTACAAATGCCTTCTGACAAGCATCCGCCGCCGCTTTGCGATCGTACCAAAAACCGATCAGCAAGTAGGAACACATCCCTACTAGCTCCCAAAACACATAAATCTGCACCAAGTTCGGACTGATCACCAAACCCAGCATGGACGAGCTAAATAGACTCAGATAAGCATAGAACCGCACATAGCCTGGATCGTGAGCCATGTAGCCATCGGTGTAAACCATGACCAAAAAGGCAACCGTGGTCACAATCACCAACATCAGCGCGGTCAGGTTATCGATGGTGTAACCCATATTCAAATGGAAATCGCCAGCGGCTGCCCATTCAATCATTTGAGTATAGGGAGCATGTCCATTCAGTTGGCTCCACAACAGCCCAAAGGAGAGCGTCATGGCGGCTCCAATCATGAATACAACAAAACCAGCGGAAATCTGCCGGAGGTTACTTGTCCACTTGCTAAAAGAAATAAGACCTAAACCGATAATCGTAGCCGCTGCCAATGGCAACACAGGAATCAGCCAAGCGTATTGATATATCGTTTCCATTACTTATGTCCATGTAGAGTTCTCCACCAGTTTGGAAAAACCGTTTATATTCTGACACAAGCTCACGGATAAACTGTCAAGAGTAAGCACAAGATTTCAGCATCTGCCACGATATTGGCTCTAAAAATCGCCAATATCGTGGCAGATAGCGGTTCGGATGAAGATGGGTATAACGCTTTAAGATCTGCAAAAAACGCTTTGTATCCCGATCTAGTGTTGCTCTCCAGACAATTGTTGACGGCTATCCGCCCAGATTACTTACCGAAGCGATCGCTAAAATAGTTGAATCCTTACTTTGTAGTCACACGGAAGTTAAGCCATGTCTCCCCTTAAATTTGTTTATTCTTGGTATCGCAACACTCTACGTAAACCTAAATTGCGTTGGTGGATCGTTGGCGGCACTTTGCTCTATGTGCTGAACCCGTTTGACGTGTTGCCCGACGTATTTCCTGTAGTGGGGCAAATCGATGATGCCGTGGTGGTGACGATTTTGGCAACAGAAATGTCGCAGGTTTTGCTAGACGGGAAGAAAACCCGAAAGCTCAACAAACAGGGCAAACCTGAAAGTTTACCTGCGTAGACGGCAATTTGTAGACCAGGCAAAGCAATATCCGATTCATCACGTCACCAACGCCATCTGAATCGGATGCTGCTTAAAAAGCTTGCACTGGTTGGGCTTGAGTGTCGGTTTATGACGCGATGTGCGACTTTCCTGAAACAACCTAAAGACTGCCCCTTGACTCTCAAGACAGCATACGTCCTAGCCCTCTCAGCGGCAGAGGGAACCGGAAATGCTTGAAATCGCTTCTTTTTGGGGAGTAGACCGCAGGTCGTGGGAAGCAGGGGTGGGGGATGTAGCTAGCTGCCCATAGGGTGGTCTGACTTTAGTGGTACATTGCGTTGCTAATGCCTTATTTACGCACAGGTCTTTTAAAACTCGACTTCTTGGGGGGCGCGGGGGAAGGGAATCACATCGCGGATGTTGCCCATGCCGGTCATAAACTGCACTAAGCGCTCAAAGCCTAGCCCAAAGCCTGCATGGGGCACAGTGCCATAGCGACGCAGATCCAGATACCACCAGTAATCGGCGAGGTCAAGTCCTTGGGCTGTGATGCGTTGCTCCAATACATCTAGCCGTTCTTCCCGTTGAGAGCCGCCGATAATTTCGCCAATTTTGGGAGCGACAATATCCATTGCCCGAACCGTGTTGCCATCGTCATTCATTCGCATGTAAAAGGCTTTGATTTTTGCCGGATAATCTGTGATGATAGTGGGCTTTTTGAAGTGGTCTTCTGCTAGATAGCGTTCGTGTTCTGATTGCAGATCCAATCCCCATTCCACCGGATATTCAAAGGTTTTACTGGATTTTTCAAGCAGGGAAACGGCTTCGGTGTAGGTGACTCGCGCAAACTCATTATTAATGATGGTGTCAGCCGTTGCCAAAATGGAATCATCAATTCGCTGATTGAAAAACTCCATATCTTCTGGGCAGGTATCCATTACAAACTTGAACACGTACTTGAGAAAGGCTTCTGCCAGTTCGATGTCGCCATCCAAATCGCAAAACGCCATCTCTGGTTCCACCATCCAAAATTCGGCGAGATGGCGTGAGGTGTTGGAGTTTTCAGCCCGAAAGGTGGGACCAAACGTATAAACATTGCTGAACGCCATCGCCATGATTTCGGCTTCAAGCTGTCCGCTGACAGTTAGGTAAGCGTGTTTACCAAAAAAATC